>JAZLEX010000106.1:0-4785 GCA_045615485.1 Prevotella sp. | reverse complement strand
GAATGAGCGTGCTATTCTCTATCGTAAGATGGAAGGTATTCCTGACGAATGGGGAACAGCCGTATCAGTAATGGCAATGGTATTCGGAAACATGGGCGAAACATCTGCAACTGGTGTATGCTTCAGCCGTGATGCTGCAACAGGCGAAAACCTCTTCAATGGTGAATACCTTGTAAATGCACAGGGTGAAGACGTGGTTGCTGGTATCCGCACTCCACAGCAGATTACAAAGGTTGGTTCTCAGCGTTGGGCAGAGCGTGCAGGTATTTCTGAAGAAGAGCGCGTAGCAAAATATCCTTCAATGGAAGAAGCAATGCCTGAAATCTACAAGCAACTCGACGAACTCCAGACAAAACTTGAAAACCACTATCACGATATGCAGGATATGGAGTTTACCGTACAGGAAGGCAAACTCTGGTTCCTCCAGACTCGTAATGGTAAGCGCACAGGTACTGCAATGGTAAAAATTGCCATGGATCTGTTGAAAGAAGGCCTGATTGACGAGAAGACAGCCATCATGCGTTGCGAACCTCAGAAGCTCGATGAGCTGCTTCATCCAGTATTCGACAAGTCTGCTCTTCAGAAAGCAAAAGTCCTGACACAAGGTCTGCCAGCATCTCCAGGTGCAGCATGCGGTCAGATAGTATTCTTTGCCGACGACGCAGAACAATGGCATAAGGATGGTCACAAGGTTATTATGGTTCGTATCGAAACATCTCCAGAAGACCTTGCAGGTATGGCAAGTGCAGAAGGTATTCTCACAGCACGTGGCGGTATGACTTCTCACGCTGCAGTTGTAGCACGTGGTATGGGTAAGTGCTGCGTCAGTGGTGCTGGTGCTATCAATGTTGACTATAAGACTCGCACACTCGAAATCGACGGAACAGTCTTCAAAGAGGGTGACTATATTTCACTCAATGGTTCTACAGGTCAGGTTTATGCAGGTGAGGTTCACACAAAGGCAGCTGAACTCAGTGGTGATTTCAGAGCTTTGATGGAACTCTGCGACAAATATACAAAACTTCAGGTTCGCACAAATGCCGACACTCCACGCGATGCTGCTTTGGCACGTCAGTTTGGAGCAAAGGGTATTGGTCTTACCCGTACAGAGCACATGTTCTTCGAGGACAAGAAGATTGTCGCAATGCGTGAGATGATTCTTGCCGACACAGCAGAAGGGCGTGAAAAGGCACTTTCTAAGCTGCTACCTTATCAGAAGGCTGACTTCAAGGGTATTCTTGAAGCTATGGATGGATGCCCTGTCAACATTCGTCTGCTCGACCCTCCTCTCCACGAATTCGTACCTCATGATCTTGCTGGTCAGGAAGTAATGGCAAAGGAAATGGGCGTTGACGTTAAGGAAATTCAGAAGCGAGTTGCTTCATTGGCAGAAAACAACCCAATGCTCGGTCATCGTGGATGCCGTCTTGGTATTACATTCCCTGAGATTACAGCCATGCAGACACGTGCTATCCTCAGCGCAGCTTGTGAACTGAAGAAGGAAGGTAAAGACCCTAAACCAGAAATCATGGTTCCTCTGATTGGAATTCTCTATGAGCTGAAACAGCAGAAGAGCATCATCCAGAAAGTTGCTAAGGAAGTGTTTGCTGAAGAAGGAATCGAAGTAGAATTCGAAATCGGTACAATGATTGAAATTCCTCGTGCAGCCCTGACAGCCGACCGTATCGCAACAGAAGCACAGTACTTCTCATTCGGTACAAATGACCTTACTCAGATGACATTCGGCTACAGCCGTGACGATATTGCATCATTCCTCCCAGCATACCTCGAAAAGAAGATTCTGAAGGTTGATCCATTCCAGGTGCTCGACCAGAAGGGTGTTGGTCAGCTTATCAAGATGGCAGTAGAGAAGGGTAAGTCAATCCGTCCAAATCTGCGCACAGGTATCTGTGGCGAACATGGTGGTGAACCATCATCAGTTAAGTTCTGCGCAAAGATTGGTTTGAACTATGCAAGTTGTTCTCCATTCCGCGTGCCAATCGCACGCCTCGCTGCCGCGCAGGCTGCTGTTGAAGAATAATCGCAATACCATAAATAATTTGGGTGTAACTATCTCTTAAAAAAGATGGTTACACCCTTTTTATTAAACCCAACTCGTTCATTAGACTGTTACGCGCTAATGAACGATTCTGGATAATTATGACTGATTGCTGAATGTCAGCATACTTCCGTTGCAGTCAACATTGATGGCTTGTCCTTGGTTTATTCTGCCTGCAATAATCTGCTTGCTGAGGTTGTTGAGCAATTGAGTCTGTATGGCACGCTTTACTGGTCGTGCACCAAATTCAGGGTCAAAACCTGCTTCGGCAAGATAAGTGATTGCAGCTTTTGTAACATTGAGCATTATTCCTTGTAGCTCAAGCATATCTGTAACATGTCTGATCTGTAGTTCAACAACTTTTTCGATGTCGGTCTTTGTAAGGTTTTGGAATGTGATAATGTCATCGATACGATTGAGGAACTCTGGTCGCATGTTGAGCTTGAGAGCTTCGCGAGGCAGGTTTGATGTCATTATTATTATAGTGTTTTTGAAGTTTGCCAAACGTCCTTTGTTATCGGTCAGCCGTCCATCGTCAAGCACTTGGAGCAGAGTATTGAATACATCTGGATGTGCCTTTTCGATTTCATCGAACAGCACTACGCTGTAAGGCTTTCTACGCACAGCTTCTGTGAGTTGTCCGCCTTCGTCATAACCAACATATCCTGGAGGGGCACCAATGAGCCGGCTAACACTATATTTTTCTTGATATTCGCTCATGTCGATACGAGTGAGCATAGTTTCGTCGTTGAACAGATATTCCGCCAAAGTCTTTGCCAATTCGGTTTTTCCCGTACCAGTGGTACCGAGAAAGATAAACGATGCAATAGGTCGTTTAGGATCTTGGAGTCCTGCGCGACTTCTTCTCACGGCATCGCTAACACTACTTATGGCTTCATCCTGACCCATCACGCGCTTGTGAAGTTCCGCTTCAAGGGTGAGAAGTTTTTCGCGTTCGCTCTGCATCATTTTGGACACAGGAATACCAGTCCAGCGACTTACAACTTCTGCAATGTCGTCGGAAGTGACTTCTTCACGAATAAGTGCATTGCCTTGTTGTGTTTGCTTAAGTTTTTCCTGAATATCTTTGATGTCGTTTTCCAACTGTTGAAGTTTGCTGTAACGTATTTCGGCAACACGCTCATAATTACCTTCTCGTTCAGCCTTGTCGGCTTCAAACTTGAGTCGCTCCATTTCGTCCTTGTCCTTCATAATTTTGTCGGCAAGCGATTTTTCCTGTTCCCATTTCTGACGTAGAGAGCCTTCTTCATTACGGAGAGAATCAATCTGATTGTTGAGATGCTGAAGTTTATCGTTGTCCTTTTCACGCTTGATGGCTTCGCGCTCTATCTCCAACTGCTTCAGCCGACGGCTGATTTCATCAAGTTCTTCAGGTACAGAATCATGCTCCATGCGCAGCTTTGCAGCCGCTTCGTCCATTAAGTCTATGGCCTTATCGGGAAGAAAACGTTCTGTGATGTAGCGCGTGCTCAACTGTACGGCAGCAATAATAGCATCGTCCTGAATGCGTACTTTATGATGATTCTCATAACGCTCCTTGAGTCCGCGCAGGATACTTATAGATGACAATTCGTCAGGTTCGTCAACAATAACAGTCTGGAAACGACGTTCCAATGCCTTGTCCTTTTCAAAATATTTCTGATATTCGTCAAGAGTCGTAGCACCGATGCTGCGAAGTTCGCCACGCGACAAGGCTGGTTTCAGAATGTTTGCAGCATCCATTGCACCACTTGTCTGTCCGGCACCCACTAAAGTATGGATTTCATCGATGAAGAGGATTATCCCACCATCACTTTCAACCACTTCGTTGACAACACCCTTCAGACGTTCTTCAAATTCCCCCTGATATTTTGCTCCTGCAATCAGGGCACCCATATCGAGAGAAAAGAGTTGTTTGTGTTTCAGATTTTCAGGTACATCACCTCTTAATATACGTTCTGCAAGCCCCTCTACTATCGCGGTTTTGCCAGTTCCAGGTTCACCTACAAGAATAGGATTGTTTTTTGTGCGACGCGAAAGAATCTGTAGTAGTCGTCGTATTTCCTCGTCACGACCAACCACTGGGTCGAGTTTGCCTGAACGTGCTTGTTCGACTAAATTCTTTGCAAACTTGTCAAGGAATTTTTCTTGTCCTTGGTTTTGATTTTGATAATTATTGTTCATCATATTGATTACAATTTACATGCTTTCATTATTAAAATGCGCAAAAATAATGCCAACATGTTCCTGACTGACAATTTGACAGACAAACGATGTACCTAAAATCTAAAACTGCTCAAGTTGAGCTTGCGAACCTTGAACGGGTTTTGGGTTGATAAAGTTCAATTGGTTCAGGACTTTTTTTAGTGCCCTTCCATGGAAGGGGCGGGGGTAGGTCTTTATCTCCTCGCATCGCGAAGATTTATTTGATTGTTGTTTAGTTATTAGTCTTTGTCAGTAGTCAGCAGTCAGTAGTCATCGTCAGTAGTACATAGTTTGGATTTTGTGAATTTGTGAATTTATGAACTGGCATAAACGCCATTTTTGAACTGTTTTTCGCCGCAGATTCGCTAAGTCGCTGATTTTCAATATAGTTTAAGGAAACTTTTTTTTAATTTAAATTTTAATTTAAATTTTTTTTTAAAAGATAATATATAATATATATAAAAAAAAAAAAAATACCAAAAAAGAAAAGAAAACCCTATTTTTCCAAAAATTTCCAAAAA
>JAZLEX010000105.1:0-5748 GCA_045615485.1 Prevotella sp. | reverse complement strand
TGGTTCACGTGCTGCTAATGGTGTTATCCTCGTTACCACAAAGAAGGGTAAAGTTGGTGCTCCAAAGATTTCTTACAGCGGTCAGTATGGTTTCACTGGTGCTGTGTCGCATCCTAAGATGCTCGACTCATACAACTGGGGACGTTTATATAATATCTATCAGACTGTGGATTCAAAGAGCACTACTATCGACCATAAGACCGACCTCTTCCAGGCTGATGAACTTCAGGCTATGAAAAATCTCAATTATGACTTGCTTGACAAATATTGGAAGACTGGTGCTACATATAAGCATGGTGTTAACGTGAGCGGTGGTACTGACAATGTTACTTATTTCGGTAATGTTTCTTTCTTCACTCAGGATGGTAATCTTGGAAAACTCGACTATAGTCGCTGGAACTATCGTGCTGGTGTTGACCTGAAAATCAACAAGTGGATTAAGGCTAATCTTGCTGTAAATGGTGACTATGGTTCTCACAAGACTCCTCTGATGAAAATCGGTGGTTCAGACAATGAAGATTATAATCTCCTGCTTACACGTCCTCGCTACATCCCTGAAGAGGTTAATGGCTATCCAATTATTGCCTACGGTCCGAGCAATGGTCTGAAACAGAACTCTCAGCTCTATTCTTTTGAAAGATTGCAGAACGATGGTGACTTCAGCGAATCAAAGTCAAACAATATGACTATCAACACGGGTCTTTCTATTGATTTGGGCTTTATCAAACCACTCAAAGGCTTAGGCGTGAAATTCTCTTACGCAAAGAGCATCAATAATGCAAAGACTAATCAGTATGCTTCATCATACACACTCTTTAGAATGACCGACAGAACAGGTAGCGGTGCTCACCTCTACACTCCAGTTGCTGGACAGGAATATGAACCATTTATAGCTCCTTCAAACTTCGTTGCCCGCACGGTTGGTAATTCAAACAGCACTGAAGACCCTGGTTATCTGTCGAGAAACATGACTCGTACCGACAATTATCAGATGAACTTTATTGCAACCTACGCTCGCGAATTCGGTTCGCATAGCGTTAATGCCTTGTTCTCTATCGAGAAGTCTGAAATGGAGATGGAATATCTCTATGGTGAAGTAACTTCTCCATACGAATTCACAACATGGCAGTCGAACTCCGCAAGTGGCGACAAGACTACAACCTTTACTCGTTCTGAGGGTGCAACTCTGTCTTACATCGGTCGTGTGAACTATGCTTACGCAAACAAGTACCTGTTTGAATTCCTGTTGCGTTCGGATTCATCACCAAAATTCTCACCAGCAAAGCGTTGGGGCACATTCCCTTCTTTCAGTGCAGGTTGGGTAATCAGTGAGGAACCTTGGTTTCAGAATAGTGTGAAGTGGATGAATCATTTGAAACTGCGTGCATCTTGGGGACTCACTGGTCGTGACAACACTAACCCTTGGCAGTGGATGACTATTTATTCACAGGATGCTAAGAATGGTGTGGTAATAGGTACTGGCGCAAGCAACAATTCAAGCAATGCTATTACTATCAATAAGGACAATGCTTCTGTGAATGCTCTCGTGCATTGGGATAAGTCTTATAAATTGAATGTCGGTTTGGACTTCAATGTATTGGATAGTCGTCTTGGTGTTGCATTTGATTTCTACTACAACAAAAACCGCGAAATGTTGTTGAAGAAGAGCCAGAATATTCCTGGTACTGTGGGAACTGGTTCTGCTGCACAGAATGTTGGTGAGATGGACAACTGGGGATGGGAACTTGGACTTACTTGGAAAGACCGTATTGGAAAGGACTTCAAGTATAAAGTTGGCATCAACACAAGCATTACAGATAATAAGGTGCTGAATATGGACTGGAGCACAGATTATCTGTATCGCCAGATTACATACGGACATCGCTCTGATGTTGGTGTATGGGGCATGCAGTGCATAGGTATGTTCCGTTCTTATCAGGATATTGATGAGTTCTGGGCTACCTTGCAGGCTGCTGCTGACAAGGCAGGTACAACTCCTTCTTATTTAGGCAAGTCTAAAGACCAATTGCGTCCAGGTATGCTCATATATAAAGATGTGCGTGGTCCACAGCAGCCTGACGGTTCATACGCTCCTGCTGATGGTATCGTTGACCGCAACCTTGACCAGGTTCAGTTGTCAAAGCGTTCATCCAATCCTTATGGATTTACTATTAATCTCAGTGCTGAATATAAGAGATTCTCTATCTCTACACAAATCAATGCAAGTTGGGGTGCTTACAGTTTTGTTCCAGCATCAGCATTGCAGCCAGGAACAAGCAACAATATTGGTATGGAGGTAAACAATATGCCTTCATTCTGGAATCCAGACAATGTGTTTGCATACACAGATGTATATGATGCAAGTGGCAATCTTATTGTAGCAGCCAACCGCGATGCGAAATATCCATCTCTTGGCGATTATTCAGTCAACAATATTACATCTTCTTTCTGGAGAGTAAACGGTACGAGAATCAAAGTCAACAACCTCACTCTTGCTTACGCACTTCCTACTAAACTCATCCAGAAAATTGGTGTGCAGAGTTGTCGTTTGAATGTTACCGGACAGAACTTGTTCAGTCTCTATAACCCATATCCAGATCATTTCATTGATCCAATGACTACTTACGGAACTTATCCTACTCTTCGCAAGTTCACTGTTGGTGTAAATATTTCATTCTAAACTATGGAGATTACAATTATGAGAAAAAATATTTTTAATTTATCAATTTTGTCAGCTTTAGTGCTGATGGTGGCATCTTGTTCTCAGAATTTTCTTGACGAAAAAAGAAATTACGACAATGTCAGTACTGAAGTTTATGACTATGCAAGTGGTGTAGAGGGACGTTTGAACTTTATCTATAACCAATGTCTTGCTGATGCAAATTCGAGCATCACATGGAAGACTCCTTCAACAGGAACTGCTGACGATGCAGGTAAATCAACTGAAGAATATTCAGGTTTCAGTGTCTATCTTGATCCCCAGACTCAACTCACAACTGATGGTAATGGAGGAACAAAGGTTCCTGACTATTATCAGAACGTAGCCAACAATGTTCAGGCGAGTGCTTGGGGTAGAATCCGCAATATCAATGATTTCCTTGCCGGAGTTGAAAATGGCAAGTTGTCGAGAGGTGATAAGGATAAGTTTGAAGGACAGGCTTATTTCTTCCGCGCATGGTGCTACTATAATTTCGTGAAATGGTATGGTGGTGTACCTATCGTACGCGAAGTGCTGGAGCCGGATGAATCAACATTTGTTCCTCGTTCTTCAGCACGCGAATGTATTGAGTTTATTTGCGAAGACCTTGATTCTGCTATCGTAAAGCTTAGTAGCGTCACTGCTGCTGGCGGTTGGAATGGTGGCAATTGGGGACGTGTTTCTGCTGGTACAGCAGCAGCTCTCCGTGGTCGCGCATTACTGCTTTGGTGCTCTCCTCTGTTCAACCGTGCAAACGAACAGAGTCGTTGGACTGAAGCATACGAGCAAATGAAGAAAGACCTTATTATCATCAATGCAAATGGCTACGGACTCTACAATGAAGGCAACAACGTGAATGCTTCTGCATGGGCTTCAATGTTCTGCCAGACTGGTGTGAACCCTGAGGCAGTGTTCGTTACATTGTACAACAATATCTTGGGCAAAGGACTGGACACTCAAAAGAACAATGGTTGGGAACATGGCATTCGTCCGTCAAATGCAACTGGTTCGGGCAAGGAGGCTTCGGCAATGATTGTTGATTTGTTCCCTATGGTTGATGGCAAACTGCCACAATCAGCAATGTACTTCTACACAAAACTTCCTGCTTCCGATTCTGCTTATAACAAGATGTTCCCATTCATGAACCGCGATCCACGTTTCTATCGCACATTTGCATTCCCTGGTGTGCGTTGGGCTTATAGTGGCGATGCTTCAAAAGCCGACAAGAACAATCCTCAAGGTGGTGCTGATTATGCTCTTTGGAACTATGTATGGTACACCGATCAGGAAATGCGCGACAAACCTATGCAGGGCACATCTTACGGTGCCGACAACCTGCTTGGCAACAAGAAGGGCATCTATGTTCGCAAACGTTCCGATGACAAGGATGTTGTTAGCAGTCCTCTTTATACTGCCGATACTCTCGTATTCAAGTATTCAGCAGCTCCATATATTGAACTTCGCTATGCTGAGGTGTTGCTTAATCTTGCTGAAGTGGCATGTGGTGCTGGCAACTATGATGAGGCTTTGGAATATGTGCGTGAAATCCGCAGAAGAGTTGGTTACACTGGCGATTGTGGAATCCCTGCCCTCACCGAAGGTGCATGTATGAGTGCAATCCTTTATGAGCGCATGATAGAACTTGCATACGAAGGCAAACGCTTCGATGATATGCGTCGCTGGTTGCTCTTTGATGGTGGCACCCAGTTTGAAACCATCGAAGGCTGTCCACAGACATGGCTTCTGACAGGCTGGGGCGGTAATACTTGTGAATGGCTGGGCGTGAAACAGTTCAACGGACAGCGTCGTGAAAACATGGAATTCCGCGTACAAGACCAGTATGGATTGGGTACAACAACAGTTAAAGGCGACCCACTTGTTAATGCAGGTGTGGTACGCTGCGCACCTATCGACTATCGTCAGCCTCTCTATGAGCAAACACTTGTGCTGAAAGACTGGTACAACAAGTATCTCATCCGCAAGGACAAGAAGGGAGATTCATACGATTCTAACGAAAACGAACTGAAGATAAACTTCCTTCCACGATATTATTTCCTCGGTCTTGCAAGTGGTCCTCAGAGCAACAACAAGGGACTCCCACAGATGATAGGTTGGGGTGACTATAACAACGGAGGTTCCAACGGAACATTCGACCCATTGTCAGAATAGAAAATGTAATTTATTACGGTTGTAGGTTGTAGGTTGTTGGTTTTAGCCGACAACCCATAACCCACAACCGACAACCATGTATGTTTAGATTACTTATCTTTATATTCGTTTTAATGAATTCCATTTCAGGATTTGCCCAATATGGTAAAATTTGGAAATCTGAAATGTCAACATTCAAAGATGCCGTCACAGGAGTAGAAATCACCATTCTCACCGATACCATGAAGAACGACAGGTTTCTGTATCAGACAGACCCTATGTGGACTTGTGATGGTAAATATCTGATGTTCCGCTCATCAAGCCGTTCCGACGAAATGGTGGAATCTAAGGATCGTGAAGGCAATTTGAGACAATGGCATGCCACACAACTTTATCTTATCGAAATTGCCACAGGAAACATTATTCAGATAACCACAGGAAAAGACACTGGAAGTGGATTTCTTGCAAATCGTTCCAACAAACTTTTCCTCAATCGCAAAGTCAATGACAATTGGAATATGTATGTCATTGATTTGGAAGACCTCAAAAACCTACACGAAACATTTATTGGTACATTCCCAAAGGAAATGGGGCGTCCTGGAGGTTTTTGCATAAACAGCGAAGACGATTGGGCTTATATCACAGTAGAGCGTGATGGTACTCGGAAGGAAATAGAAAGAATGAATAAGAATGCTTTTCTTCCAGAAAGCAATCAGCCTGTGAAAATCAAACCTACACTTGGTGGAATCAGAAAAATGAACCTGAAAACTGGACAGGTGGAAAAGGTTTGTGATGTGGAATTTAGAGTAGGTCATATCCAGGCAAGCAGATTTCGTGGTGATGAAATTGTGTTCTGCAATGAGACAGGTGGCGATGCCTTCCAGCGTATGTGGTTCGTAAAG
>JAZLEX010000104.1:0-2152 GCA_045615485.1 Prevotella sp. | reverse complement strand
CGTGTTGGATGCTTTCAGTTTCTTTTTGGCATCTTCCTCTGCTTAAATCAATTGCATAGTAAACTATGCGCTTGCTTTAACCAAAGAAATCTGCTCAAAAATAATTCTGAAATCATCTCAATATAATTTATAGAACCCACCAATACGCAATTTCAACATTTATAAAACGAAAATTATCTTTCTCCGTATGGTGATAAAACTCATCTAATATGAAAAAATATTTATTTTGCATAAAATCCCGACAGGTTATGATGGCTGTAATGTTGTTTACAATTCTGCTGCCGTTAAATGCTACTCGGAACACATCGTTAAATACAGGTTGTGATTTCCGTCTATACGTGTGGCTGAAAAATGGTGAGAAATTGGCATACCTGCTTGCATCGCATCCGAAGATAACGCATTCAGACGGAATGTTCCACATTACAGGTACCGATTTTGCAACAGACATTCCACAATCCCAAATCCGTAAGTTCACGATTAGCAACGAAGCAGAACCTATGCCAGCATCGGACTTCAGCCTCATTGTCTGGCTGAAAGATGGTACAAAGGACTATTATGCATTGGCAGAGCGACCAGTGGCTCGTTATGAAAATGGTGTTTTCCACGTGGTTGGCGAGGACAAAGAAATGTTCTATCCTGCATCTGACGTGAGAAAGTTTACAATGGAGAACGGCAGCGGACAGATTCTGCCTGGTGATGCAAACGATGACGGGGTTGTCAACGTAAATGATATTACCACAATAGCAACATTCATACTTGATGGATATGCTGAACCATGGAACGAGCAAAACGCTGATGCCAATGGTGATGGCACCATTAATGTCAACGATATAACTCAGACTGCCACTATAATACTCAATCAAGCAAAAGCAGAAACAATTCAATAACAAATAATTTAAACCAATGAAAACGTACAGTTTATTAAAGATTGTTGTTGTGCTTTTTATCAGCAGCATGGCAATGAATGCCTACTCACAAGGCATAATAGTTCACAAGAAAGACCATACCATCATCAAGGTGTCGTATGAAGAACTTGACAGTATTTCCACGTATGATTATGATGATACACCAGATCCAGGAGGAGAATCCGGCAACAATACCTTTACAGCCAACGGCGTGAGTTTTACCATGATTCCAGTCGAAGGTGGCACATTCCAGATGGGTGCAACGCCAGAGCAGGAAAATCCATGGGGCAATGAAACGCCAGTCCACAGTGTGACGTTAAGCAGTTATTACATAGGCGAAACAGAAGTCACCCAGACATTGTGGGAGGCGGTGATGGGCAGCAATCCATCTAATTTCAAAGGCAGTAGCAATCCTGTAGAGGAAGTCTCTTGGAACGACTGTCAGGAATTCATCAGCAAGCTGAACTCCCTCACAGGGCAAAGGTTCCGCTTGCCGACCGAGGCTGAATGGGAATATGCTGCTCGTGGAGGTAGCAAGAGCCGCGGCTATCAGTATAGTGGTAGCAATACGTTAACTGATGTAGCATGGTACGCATATAATAGCGGCAGCAAGACACATCCAGTAAAGACCAAGCAACCGAATGAATTGGGAATATACGACATGAGTGGTAACGTATGGGAATGGTGTCAGGACTGGTATGGAAGTTACAGCAGCAGTTCGCAGACAAATCCTACAGGTTCTACCAGTGGGTCTTACCGCGTGTATCGTGGCGGCAGCTGGTTCTACATTGCGAAGTACTGCCGTGTTGCTATTCGTTTCGACAACGCGCCTGGCTACCGCGACGACAGCCTTGGCTTGCGTCTCGCCCTCTCCGAGTAACAACCTTTTCTTTTGAGTTTCCACTCATTCTGAAATTCAAAAAGACAAACGAGATTCTTGAGGATAATTCCAAAGAGGGGCTAAGCGGAGCAGCCCCGAAAGGAACATCATGCACAACGGCAACGTTACAAAAATTTTTGTGAAATGGGTCAAAACTGATTTTTCTGTGAGAAATATTGCAAATTGTAAAGTCGGTAACAACTCAGCCTTTTCAGTTGGTCGTTTATGGTTGTCGGAGTATATGGAATTCTCGTGCAAAAGAGTTTATCCTGAGCATAGTCGAAGGGAACATAATGAAGCTTGCTTAATTGTTGAGGTGCAGCCGAGAATGGACGCGAAGCATCAATTATGTCGCCCATACAGGGCT
>JAZLEX010000103.1:0-3224 GCA_045615485.1 Prevotella sp. | reverse complement strand
CCTGTCCTTGTCCGTCCTGCCGTTCTTATAGGTAGTCAGCAGTGACTCAGTACCTCCCCAATCTACGAGGGCGAGTATGTCACGACCATCATCCGACTTGTAGTTGTAGCAGATGATTCTTACCGGCTTTCCGCCACGAGTTATAATAGGTTTGCCCATTATTGCCTCGTCAATGTCTAAATCTCGAACTTTCATAAATGCAAAAATTAAAAATTGAACCAGGCAGCGAAGATAAGGCATAAAAAAATCCCCGACAAGGCATAGCCTTATCGGGGAGCGACATTTAGACTTTTAGAGCGATTATTAGAGTCTGCCTAAAATTTTCAGGAGTGAAACAGCCACATCGCACTGTTTCCTGTATGCATCGGAAATCATGGCATACTGTTGCCACAGCTCCACCTTGCACGCCAGTTTAGGCAATTTCTTCTGTCTGTCAGTAAGCGATGAATAAATGCAGGAAACAGGATAGGATTCATCTTCGAACAAACGGCAGAATTCGCTCATGTTCGTCGGATAGTTGAACTTCTCACTAAGCACGCGATATACGGCATACCATTGTCCCTTGTCAGAGAATAGTCGTTCACCACTCTCATCGACCTCTTCCATCAGTTTCTCGATAGCCTCCTTCACGGCACTGTCTGCCGTTGACTGCTTTTCCACATTTGTCTCTCCGAACACCTGATTACCGCTAATGTAATTCACCTGATGCTCAATCAGTGTTCCAATTTCAACATTTCCATGTACTTCCATAATCGTATCAATATTTAAGAAACGGCGCGGGTGAGAAGCACTATACAACTAACGGTCTGGTAAACATTTGTCACTATAATGCAAGCAACACCCACACCGTGAATTTACATTCACCATGTAGCATTGTTGCATCTCCCTGTGACTTAATGTTTACCAGACCTTATAGTTGAGGAGAAGACTTTGCCCTTCTTTCTTTACTGCCTATAGGGACAGTAGCCTACGTATTAGTTATTTATCTGAGTCTCTATTAATGTGTCTATTTTTGTGTCGCCATAATTATTGATTACGGTAAGTTTGCCATCGCTCTTCTTGCGGTTGCATTCTTCACATAGCATCTGACCGTTTGCAAGTTCAGTCTTTCCGCCCTTGCTCCATGCCTGTTTGTGGTCGGCTTCCATTTCGTAGATTTCAAAATGCTTCCCACAGCCCGGGCATATTCCCTTCTGCATCTCATACATCTGCTCTTTCTGTGCCTGAGTGAATGCGCGAAGGCTCAGATGACGCTCGTCCTTGTCGAGCACATACTCCACAATCCCCTTCTTGTTCGTCACATCATCATCCTTCATCAATCTCGCAACCATGGTTTCAACTTCGCTGCTGTTATAGAAGGTTTCATGATACTTGTTGTAGTATTCACCCCAAGGCTGACCTTTCAGTATGTGGCGCGGATTCTCAAATACTTTTTTCGCCCAGTATATTATGTCCTGAAAATACTGCCACTCCCTGTTTGCATCCTTATCATGCTGATGGTTTGCCATATACTGACATATCTGGTCATCCTTCTGACCGCCTATACCCTCAGCCTCTGCTGCCCACAACAACACGTTTTCAAGCAATGCCTGACGGTTAGGATCACCACTCACAAACCCATCATTCAATCTGCTTGCCACACAATTCCTCTTTGAGAATTTACGCTTTGCATCCGTCAGCCATTCGCCTGTATATACAGCATTTCTCAGTTCCTGTGCGGTGAGCACCATTGTGGCTATGTTGATAATCTTGAACCATTCCAGTTTTTCCTTGTCTGTTCCCTCACAGAAATACACTTGCAGCTTATAATCTAAAAACTTTTCGCGCTCATCGTCTGTGAGAGTCTGAAAATAGGCTGCATTTATGCTGAATTTCTTGCCCACGAAATCACAAATGGAAATTGTGCGCTGCTGACCGTCGAGCATTTCAAATGTGCCATCACCATTCTTTGCCCAATACATCACGTTGATTGGGTAGCCCTTCATAATGCTTCGTATCACCTCATTGCGGGCATTCTCACCATACACGAAGTTGCGCTGATATTTCGGACGCACATTCAGCCTTCCACCGTATGCTACCACTCCCTCGTCATCCATGTCGTTGTAACCATCCGTCAACTCACGAATTGTCACCTGATGCAGTTCTATCTTCATAATCGTCTATTTTTGTTTTTTGCGAATAAAAATTCGAGAATACATACGCTTACCATTAATATATCCACGACCCTTAGAAATGTTTAAGTCTAATTCATTTCCCATTATCTCAAACTGTTCCGGGCAATATTTGTCCAAGAATGTTATTGGAACTCCCATCACTCCGTCATAGTCCATTGGAATGTCGGCTGTCTTGTCAACGTTTATTGCATCGTAGTTGTCGTATTTTGGATATTCCTCTGGAGTGTAATGCTTGTATAAATCCAACCATTCAGCACGCTTTTTATGCTCCAGATTGGTGAACCATACCACTCCCGACACTCTTATCATTCCTTCTCTATGGTCACTTGCTGTTGCTACATCTTCATAATGCAGATTGATAAAATGTCCTGCTCCTCCCTTGAAGCCCCAACCCAACCACAATCTATTTTCCTTAATCAATGGAAAAATCTCTTTATATGTAATGGCATTCTGATTGCCGATAATAATAAATTTCTTCTCGTATCTGATGAGCTGCGCCACATATTCGCGGAAAAGGCTGAAAGGTGGGTTTGTCACCACTATGTCGGCTTGTTGCAGCAGTTCTATACATTCCTTGCTCCTGAAATCTCCGTCACCCCTCATTGGCTGGGCTGTGGCTGCCACCTTCGTAACGTCGGGGTTGTTGTCGTCGCCACCACGATAGTCAAGCCACACTGCCTGTTCACAATCGTTCTGCGAAAACAAATCAGGCTGATTGTTCTTGTAGCAGGTGGTGATGAGCCGCTTCAATCCCAACTCATTGAAATTTCTAACAAAATACACAAAGAAATTGCTCACTTTCGGGTCGTCACAGTTGCAAAGCACGGTCTTTCCCCTGAAGTGCTGTGTATAGTGCCGCAATTCGTTCTCTATGTCGGACAACTGCGTATAGAACTCATCCTTCTTTGCCTTCTTGGCATTGCTCAATGTCTCGTTTGCCATATCTGTCTTCGTCTTCGTTTTCGTTTTCGTTACTCTAAACTCTAATCTCTTACCCTCTAATCTCTTACCCTCAGATACGCCCGATGTGCCTGTGCCGTGAACGATGAG
>JAZLEX010000102.1:0-11464 GCA_045615485.1 Prevotella sp. | reverse complement strand
CATCATGCTCAACACTCAGAGTTGCAGCATTTGCCAGTGCTTCTTCCTGTGTTGGAAACAGTTCAGCAATGAAAATCTTGTCCAACTGAGCCTTACCCGCCAGATTGCGCAACTGAATAAGGCAAAGAGTGTCCGACGTAACATTGAACGAACCGCCTTGCACTGCCCATTGGTCGATGTTCGACATTTTCACCCTCACGTTCAGTTCCACTTTCTCAAGCAATGTGGTTGATATGCGCTGATATTCATTGCAGTTTGAACCTGCCATCGAGGCATAGTAGGAATGACCTGATTTAAGTGTCAGCACTTTTCTTACAGCCTGGGCTGATGTCACATCTGTCGCACCACTTGTTCCGTAGCATTGCAGATAAGCACCACCATCCTGACCGCCTGATTTCACTGCTTGGAAATAGGGTGCTGTTAGAGGCTCTCCCTGTCCGTTTTCCCAGTCGTACAGTCCAAGGTCAAAGTCTCCGTTCATCAATATGTTTCCTCCCAGATACATTATCTTGTCGCCTATCATCACCTCATCGCCAGGCTCCAGATTGTCAACCACTGCTGTGGCTTCGTTTGAGTATTGCACTTTGTTTTTCACATCGGTAATACATACGCGGTATTTATACCCTGCCTTCGCATTTTCTATTGTGTATGTATAGTCGGCTGCATCTTCTTTCTGCTCTGGTGTTGCCACATCGTTCCAGATTGAAGAGCCCGTCTTTTTCTGTTGTATGGTCATCGACTGATTAAACTCGCCATTCGACTCATGCCATGTGAGCATCACCGACCCTGTGGTTTTGTCATAGTTTGCTAACAGTTTGCTCGGAGCATATTGCTGCGGAATGTTCGGCACTTTCTCATACTGTGCGTCATAGCCGACCTTTGTTTCCTTGTTGGCATAGTATTCGCCCATCGGGGTAAGCTTGTTGTTCAGATACATCGAGCGGCAGTCCTCCACCCAATTATATACGGCATAGCGTTCCATCCAGCCTGTGTTCTCCAGTCCATCAATGACTGGAGCAAAATGCTGCTTCTCAATATTGAAGTTTGCACTCGACCCCGACCTGTCACTTCCAGGCCAGCCAGTCCAGTTTGCACCATAGTTCATCTCCGTTATCCATATCGGTCTGCCAGTACGGTTATGGATTCCTGACAACTGACTCTGCCATGATGGCCAGTCATTGTACCAGTATGCATGGACTGCAATAAAGTCACATCTCCAGCCGCGCTTGTCGATAGAGTCAATAAACTGATAAAGCCAGTTGTAATTGCCCGACATTGCTGGCGAACCTAATCGTTTGCCAGTTGCCATCATTTCTGGCCAATGCTCCAGCACCTCATCAACCGAACTCACCTTTTCTTTGTCATCATTCGTATTGTCTGGCTCATTGTTTGCCAAGGCATGAGGCGAATGGTTGCTTGCTCCTACATCGGAGATTCCAGGCCAACCTTCATGATGATGCTGTGGCACGTATTCCCAGTCATCAGAACTGAAACCAGCACAGTTCCAGTCATAAAACCAACTTGCGTTCAGAGCATCAAGCACTGTTGCATCACCACCCGAATAGCCTCTCTTGCCGCAATCGTTCCACTGCATCACACGAATCGACGACACCGTGCCTTTCAGTATTGCTGGCAGATTCATCACCTTGTCTTCCTTGTCGGCAATAAACACTCGTGAATAACCCATACCGTTGCTCTTGGTTGCCATGCACACATAGTAACCGCGTTTCAGGTAGAAACTCATAAACTTGTTATTGCTCTCCTTACCAGCCAACGATACACGTGCCGTACCTAAAGAAAATTCGTATGCCGTTCCCTGCTGGTTTTCCTCACTGTAGCCGATAAAAGGCTTGTCGGAAGGCTTGTGAACCATCACAATACAACCATTACCATGGATTTTCAACTTGCAGTTGGAATTTTTCACCGCCGTTGCTCCGCCAATCTTGACGTGAGCAGATAAAAGACTATTGGCAGCACTCGGCAACACATTCTGCAAAATCAGCGTTGAATTGCCACTAATACTCACCGTTCCATTCTCACCAAAAGGTGTTTTCGAAGTGATTACATAATCTGTATTCGCTGTCACCGTAACGGCAGACGTGACCTGAGTCACTGTAGTAACTGTGTTGGCGGCGTATGTCCTGTGCATGAAGCAGCAAAACAAAACCACGACCAAACACCCAAAAAAACACTTATTCATTTGTTTACAATTTATTATTTTATACGGTTTTGCGGTTAAGTCCGTACAACCGTATGACCATACAAGTATAATTCGCGGCAAAGATAACAAAATAAATTCATACCACAAATTTTTTTAAAAAATTTTGCTTATATTTCCAAATTCGGCTTGTATGCAATTATTGATTCCTCCGTGCTCTTGCTCCCTTCATTGTACCACTCCTTTTCATCTCCAGTCACTTTTGCCACTTACAGCGGATCTATATCGTAGTGAATTTGCAAGGAAGTGTATTGATGGGCTTTCAGCAGTTGCTCTTGTGCTTGCAAAAGGGTTTTGCGAATTATGGCTAATTGGGCTGATGGCTCTATTTTAATCAGCAACTTTCGTATGTGCATGGTCTTGATTCTTGCTATTGGCGGACGGTCAGGACCCAACACACGATTGCCTAATTTCTGACGCAAAAGAGATGATAATTCAATGCTTGCATTCTGAACTACCGAGTCTTTGGCGTGCCTAAGATAAACATTGATTACCCTGAAAAAAGGTGGATAATGAAATTGTTTGCGTTCTGCCAGGACAGTATTGTAGAAGGTTGAATAATCATTTTCTGCTACCTGGCGAATCAATGGTGCATCAGGCGTTTTTGTCTGTAGGATTACCAATCCTTGTTTGCCTTTTCTTCCTGCCCTGCCACTGACTTGCGCCATCATCATATAGGCATGTTCGTATGCGCGGAAATCAGGATAACTGAGCATTGAATTGGCATTGAGTATGCCTACCACACTGACTTTATCAAAGTCAAGTCCCTTGCTAATCATCTGTGTGCCAATGAGAAGATTTGTTTTGCCTGATGCAAAATCATCTATCATACGCTCGTATGCGCTGCGAGTTCTGGTTGTATCCATATCCATTCGTGCCACATGAGCTTCGGGAAACATTTCCTGCACAAGGTCTTCTATCTTCTCTGTACCGAAGCCTTTTGAAGTAATGACATGGTTTCCACATTCAGGGCATACTTCAGGAACCTTGTAAGAAAAACCGCAATAATGGCATGTGAGCTTATTCATCGATTTGTGGTATGTAAGGCTCACATCGCAATTGGAACATTTCGACACCCATCCGCACTGTTTGCATTCCATTATTGGTGAAAATCCTCTTCGGTTCTGGAATAGTATTACCTGCTCACCATTTTGCAATGCTTCATGGATGCTATCGGTCAATATTGGAGAAAACGGTCCCTTCATCATTTTCCGACGCTGAAGGTCATGAATATCAACAACTTTTATTTCAGGCAATTTTATGTCTTTATAACGATGTGTGAGTGAGACGAAGCCATATTTGCCCTTTTGTGCGTTGTAATAGGTTTCAAGCGATGGTGTGGCTGTGCCAAGTATGGTCTTTGCACCAAACATCTGGGCAAGCATAAGGGCTGTGTTTTTACCATTGTAGCGGGGAGCAGGGTCTTGTTGCTTGTAGGACGTTTCGTGTTCTTCATCGACTATGACTAAGCCTAAATTCTTAAATGGAAGAAAGACTGATGAACGTGCTCCGAGTATTATATCGTAAGGCGTGTCGGATAATTGTTTGTTCCATATTTCCACCCTCTCTGCATCAGAATATTTTGAATGGTATATGCCAAGCCTACCACCAAAAATGCGCTGCAAACGCTGCATTATTTGGACTGTGAGGGCTATTTCCGGCAACATATACAAGACTTGCTTGCCTTGACGAAGTTGTTCGGCTATAAGGTGGATGTATATTTCTGTTTTTCCACTGGATGTCACTCCATGCAACAGCACCGTAGGATGTTTTTCTGCAACAATTTCATCGAATGCCTTCTGCTGGTGAGGATTCAGCGGATTCATCAATTCCAAATGTGCCTCGCCAGCATTGTTGAGACGTCCTACAACTCGTTCAAAGGTTGCCAGATAACCGCGTTGAACCAGCAAGCGGAATATTGAGATGTTGGCATGCGAAGCATTCATAAGTTCATCTCGCGTAATTGCCGATGGTTGCATGCTGCCATCCCACCCACTAAGTTCAAGAAAGGTGGACATCAGTTTCAATTGCTGCGGTGCTCGTGACTGCCTTAAGGTGTCGAGTATATTGTGGATTGCAGTAGGGTTTCTGTATTCATTCGGCAAGTCAACGCAAAGTTCTGTAAGCGGTTTGTATCCTTCTTGGCTTTTCAGGCCTGTAGGCATGGCTGCCTTCATCACATCTCCAATAGGGGAAATGTAATATTCGGAAATCCAATTCCACAAACTGAACTGGCTACCTGTTACAACAGGTGATGCGTCAAGTATCTGAATAACTGATTTGACACTTGATACATCAGCAAAAAACTGTTTGGATAATGTTTCGTGGGAATCCGCAACTACTCCTATCACCCTGCGTTTCCCAAAAGGAACCAACACACGCATACCACGTTCTACCCTACCCAATGAATCTGGCAAGGCATACGTGAACAGTATGTTCAACGGCACTGAAAGTATTACATCTACAAACAACTAAAAATAATAAGCTGCGCCTACCTGCCAACTGTTGATACGCTGATTGAAAGGCCTGCTTGGTTCTCCCCATGAGCCATCACCAGTCTTGCTGCATGCGATATTGTAATTGCCGTTGATTTCTAAATGGTTGAGCAACATTACTGCAAGTCCGACATTGACACTGAAATTGGAATCTTTCATTTTATATGTACTGCTGTCGTACCAACGGAAGTCCTTGTCACCTATATTGAAATCCACTTGCGGACCGGCTTTAAACAAAATTGCGAATTGCTCCCCTACCCCGAATCCAAAGCGCACATTCAATGGCAGAGAAATACTTTTCTGAGTAATGGTAAGTTCATCATTGGAAGAATTTGCCATCTTACCTCCACGCTGATTATAGAGTGCCGAGAGGTCGAACCCAAAGTTCAGTAATGGGGTATTGATTTTCAGCGTAGGACCTACATAGAAACCTGTCTGATTGCTTTTTGTCAATGGGTTTTCGTTGAAAGTCATATTGGTGAGGTTTACTCCTCCACGCAAACCAAGACGCAGAACCTTTTGAGCATTAGCTGACACACATGTCACTAATAGTAAAAAAATGATAATTTTACGCATGAACAATTATTTTTATTTTAATTTGAAATTTGCTTTGACCTTGGACTTTGAATCATTAATGTCTTTCTCTGCGAACTGAAATTCTTGCAGAAGAACCAGAAGAACTTTTGTTCTTCTTTGGTGCCTTTGAAGCCTTTGGCTCATCGACATCTTTTGATGCTTTAGACTTTGCCTTTTTTACTTTCTTAGCTTTCTTATTGACCGAATTGGCTATGCTGTCGAGGGAATCTCTCTTTGCCTTGTCGCCATAGATCGTCTTTTCGAAAGCCAACAATTCTGCTTCAATACGTACTTGCTCCTTCTTCATTGCTGAATCTGTAGGGCAATATTGAGACAGAGTCTTACCAAGCATATTGGTTGTCTTGTAAATCTTGCCATTATACTTATGCAGAATGAAATAGTCGGCACCACTCATTGTTGCAGCATTGTTCAGATTGCTTGTCATAAGTGTAAGACGATTCAGGAATGGTTCCAAATCCTGAAACTTTGCCCAAAAAAGAGGATATTTTGTAGAACCCTTACCGAAATCTTCTGCACGATGCATCACTGGACATATTGCCAGCACTTTGGTTGCGAACGTTGAAGTGTTCTGGTCGTAGTAAGAACATTCTTTGATGAAATAGCTCTGAACTTCTGATGAAGGAATATCACTATTATCTACACTGAACTTACCGTCTTTTTCCTCGTAGAAAATATTGTAGTTATCAAGGAAATCCTTTATTTTCATCTTATCGGCATCATTGAATGATTCGTTACCATCGAGACGATACTGATACACCTGAAGATTGCCAGTAAGTATAAGACGGAACATGAACGTAAACAGATTCATTTGTTTGCCATTTGGCTCAACTGGATAATATAATCCAGCGTTTGCATCTTCTGTCAAATCCAATGTGCGATAAATATCTCTTCGCCAAACCACATCCTCTGGCATTGCTACCGAAGCTGGGAATTGCAGTTTCTGACGGTCTGTGACAAGTGAAGACGATGATGACTTCTTTTGTTTTGCTGCATTACGGCTTCGTGCTGGCTGAGCAGAAACACTTATTGCTATTATCAGAGCGAAAACTAAAAATAAACCTTTTTTCATATCTTGTTTTTTATATTCAATTCTGAGTTAAGACGTATGCTTTGAACTTTTAACCTTATTGTCTTACTTCATGATAATTTCCATTGCTTGTGGCAATGTGCGCTGAATACCATCAGGTCCAATGGCTACGACTCTTGAAATATAGACACGCTTGCCTCTTGAGAGTGAACGGAATAATGACTTCTGTTTATCAGAGAATTCTGCTCCGTCGGATTTCTGAGGAATGGCATTTCCCATATTGTCGAAAAATACTGCTTCAAAGCTCAATACCTTGAATGGTATATCCAGCAACCCATCGTCAATTGCAGCACTAAGTGTGGTTAAGCCAAGCACCTGCGCTTTAGTCATGCCACCACCCTTGAAACGGTCGGTACCATTCTGGACAGGTATGTTTATATACGCTATAGGATCTGGCAACTTGCGGACATGAAACCTGAATTGTCCCATCTGCTGATTTATGCCATTCATATTTGCTGTGACGGTAAATGTTACATCAGAACCTGGTGAGGTAGGACGGGCTGTGTATTTCCCGTTTCCGTTTGATGATAAGGAACCTCCCATCATCGTCATTGACACCTTGTTCAATGGAACCCCTGGCACGCTGACACTCATTGGGTTGTTGTAACCTGCATAGAGCACATTCATAAGGTCGGCTGATACTGTAGCAGTAGGATCGACAACGGTGTATTTCTGAGTAAATTCACGACGTATAGGCTCACCTTTGTCACTCAGCATTTCTATGACCCCTGAAAGTGTAAATTCGCCCGATGATGTGCAAACTCTTTCATAGATGCCACTACTGCTTATCTCCGTTCCACCGACATAGATTTTTGGTCGCTGAGTACTATCGATTGCTGCCATGACTATGCGTGCAGTAAACTTACCACCACGTGTTACGGTTTGAGAATTTGGAATGACGAAAGCATTAAAGTTATTCACTTTCGCTTCAGTGATGACTGCATCAGGGTCAATACCTGCTTCCTCAGCAAGATAGTGTAATGTTTCGCCCTCGGCATATCTGACATCACTCTGTAATTTGGTCAGCAGGGTTATGGATGCTGCTACAGGCATGTTCTCGAACAGACACTCCTGCCAATTCTTGCCTAATGTACGGGATGCTTTCGGTATTTCTGTTGTAAGATTGTTTTCAATAACCCTTCTCACACCTTCGTCCTTAATCATTTCCAGAAGTCGTTTCTTGAACATATTTATAGAATCATATAACTTCTGCCCTTGTCCCGTTACGGGAGCAAGCATCACGTGTGAAGATGCTTCCAAATCATCTTTGCTCTTTATGTCTTTCAAATCTGCAGACTTCCCATCTGCTTCACGTACAATTGCCCATTTCAATTCACCGACAAAATTGTACAGAGAATCACTCCATTCCTTCAGTTTTGTGGCTTTCCGGAAATTGTACATAACTGTAGAATCGTCTTCTGCCTCAATCTGGAATTTTCTGTAAATAGCCTCATTACGCCCACTGGAAGTCTTTGTGGTTCGTGTAAGACTCTCTTCAACTATTGTAAAACCATTGAGCACCTCGTTTGAAATATTCAAGGCGAGCATTGCCATCAAGACGACATACATCAAGTTTATCATCTTTTGGCGAGGACTTAATGGTCTTTTCTTTATTGCCATGGATTATCTGTGTTTGTCTGTTATTATTGCTGCAGAGGAGTTGCAGCCTTCATATTAACCGTCATTGCTTCAATCATACGAGCATAGATTTCGTTCAATTGTTCTATCTGACTTGCCATCTTACGGGTTTGCTCGTTTATCTGGTCTATTGTACCAATCTGGGCACTGGCTCCCTTAAGCTGCATCTCGTAAATCTTGCATATTGCGAGAAGAGTACGATTGAGATTTTCCATTTCCTGAGAGTCGGTTGTAAGACGTTCACTTTGTTCGCTGACTTTAGAAAGCATCTTTGTAAGATTGTTGAGGGCTTCAACATATCCGTTTTGTGCTTCTTCCATCTCAGGAGAAATTTGCTGTTGCTGCTTGAGCCATACAGGGTTGGACAGTTCTGAAAGCTGCCCTGCTGTTGGCTGCGCTGGCTCAACAGTATCTGACGGCTGACCAGAAACATTAACATTACCTGATGTACCACCAGCGATAATAATCTGTGAACCACCAACTATGCCCTGACCATATACAGTTTCGTCAGGATTTTCTCCATTCTCCATATTGAATTCGTCAGCAGCCTTTTCGGTATCTTCCTTCTTTCCTGTTGACAGTTCCAAACCGTCTGCTGTCTTGTCAAAAGGACGGTCGAAAGCTGAAATGAAGAACACGAATACCTCTGTGCCCATTCCCAAGAACAACATCAGATTGGCCAGAGGAAGGTGGGTAAGCTTAAACAGTGTACCGAGAATAACGATTGACGCACCCCAGCTGTAAGCATAATTCAGGAATGTCTGACCAGGCACGCTGTCCATCCATTTCTGTAATTTATATACCAAATTGAAATTACTATAATTACTCATTTATTTTTTAGATTTTTTTTGTTTTTTACTTACGTTTGTTGCTAAACTCCTAACACAGCGGAATCCTATGTATGAACGAGGTTGATTCTGATATTCATAACTGCGCCATGCGCTACGGATGTATGATTCAGGGTCTTTCCAGGAACCACCTCTTACGCTCTTTATCTTCAGTTTGTAAGGATCCTCCTTGGCTGCATTGTATTCCAACTGAGGATTAATATCGTTCATAGCATTGATTCCAGCTTCTGTGTATATGGTACTTGTCCATTCTGCAACATTTCCTGCCATATCATACAAACCATTTGAATTGGTCGAATAATTTCCCACACGACTGGTTATCAGGTTGCCATCCTGTGTATAATCGCCTTTATCTGGCTTAAAGTTGGCATAAAAACATCCTCTGCCGTCTCTGACATTCTTATTATCCCAAGGGAACTCATTGCCGTCTTTACCTCTTGCAGCAAATTCCCATTCTGCTTCTGAAGGAAGACGATAACGCTGAATAAATTTCGCAGCACCGCCAAGTCCTTTCAAAAGGAAATCAGTCCTCCATGCACAGAAAGCATTTGCCTGCTCCCATGTTACTCCAACTACAGGGTATTCATTGTATGCGGCATTTGTGAAATATGTTCGCATGTAGGTCTCGTTGAGTGAGTTAGGAAAATCATTTACCCAACATGTTGTATCAGGATATATATTTACGATATACGTATTCAGAAAATCCCAAGGGCCAGTGAGTGGACGGGTAATAGTCTCTCTGATAATCTTGCCTTCTTCATTCACATACGCCGTGTCCTTTGAAATCATTACTTGCTCATTCGGGTCTATAGTAACATCCGTATTCAGATTCCTTTGAGTCGGATCAAGACGGTTCTTACGCAATGCAGCTGCTGTATAGTCGTATATTTCATAACGATAATTAAACTGACTTGCATCCAATAACTTTTCACCTGTAACTGGATTCACAATATACAAACTTTCTATTGCTCTCAACTGATCCTCATCTGGCTTTTTGGGGAGTGCTTTTTTCCAGTTGATTTGTGGCTTGATTGGATTGCCTTCTTTGTCCTCTTCAATCTTGTACGTCTCATCACCACCGTAAGCAGGATCTGCAAGTCGTTCACGGATGATTGAATCGCGAACCCAGTTGACAAACTGTCTGTACTCGGAATTCGTCACTTCAGTCTCATCCATCCAAAAGCCGTCAACAGAAATTTCTCTGACTGGAGTCTGGCGTCCCCAAAGAGAATCAGGGTTTTCAATACCCATTTTCAGTGAACCGCGCTCTATTCTCACCATACCGTATGGTGTCGGCTCAGAAGCATAATTACCACTTGCACCAGTCAACTCTCCACCAGTTGCCAGCACGCCTTTTTTACTAAAGCATCCTGTCAGCATTAATGCCATCAGGCAAAGAGCCAATAAAATACAATTTCTTGTCTTCATTATAATAATCTTACACTTTTATGTTTGTTTCTACCACGTTTTGTAAAGTTCATATCCATCTGATAACCGATAGTCAGTTCATGACTTCCGTTAACAAAACTTATTCCGCCTGTATATACTTCATAACTATAGCCTAAACTAATTCCATGTAAGTCGCCACCAACAAGAAGAGTGAAAGAGGTTCCTGGACTATATGAAGCCCCAAATTCCACTTTTTTTTCATCGTTGTTGTATTCCAACCTACCTGTAATGTCGGCCTTGTATGCCACTAAGTCTGTCCTGAGTATGACAGATGGTTTTATTCTAAAAAACGGATTTCTTAATCTAATATTGTATCCTCCAAGAAAATAATAGTATCTATCTATCTTTATTTCATTATATTCTCCCAACCCCACCACTGGTGCATTAACGTGCATGGCTGACAAACCTGCATACCAATCAGAGTGCATATAATAGACACCTACACCTAAATCCACCTTATTGCCATTTATCTGTGACGACTGAAAAGCCAAGTCGCCAGAATCCTCCAAATCAAGTTTTGAACCATCAAAAGTCTCTGTAATAATTCCTATTTGTGCTCCGATTCTGAATCGTCCGGTAAACATTTTGAAACTGGCAGAATATTGCAAGGCAAAATTCTGATTCTTAAAAAGTCCTATCTGATCATTCAAGAAAGACAAGCCTACGCCATGAAAAGTTTTCATAGTATAAAAAGGCATGTTTGCACCAATATACATGGTTTTAGGATTATTGTTGAATCCCACCATGCTCAAATTATAAGCGCCATTTATCGACATCTTGGATTCTCGCCCTACTGATGCCGGATTGTAATATTGCTGAAGCGCCCAGTATTGACTGAAAGAGACATCAAACTGAGCCTTAGCTATTCCAATAGCCAAGAACAAAAATGAAAATACTATTACACAATGTTTAAACACGTAATAATAACGATAATTTATCTGCTTTATTGTAAAAGTACGCTCTATAAATTATATTAGATACAACGAGTAAATTCGGCTCAGTGGAAATTTAGTGGGGATAAGCGTAAATTTTGGATAGTCTGTAAAGGAAGAACTTCTCATCAACGATTCCCCTAAGTGATGCCCTGAATGCTTTGACTTTTGCATTGAATGATTCCGCAGCTGCGTTGGAT
>JAZLEX010000101.1:0-3489 GCA_045615485.1 Prevotella sp. | reverse complement strand
CTATCGTCTGGAATGGATACCTGATGACTATACGGAGATTTATGCTGATGACGATAGCGATGGTGGTAGTGCGCTTTACGAAAATGCAGATGGAAAGTACCTGCAATTCATCTATATTGTAACGCCGGATGAATCTAATCTGTTCGTTGAAAACACAGATGCGACCAAGCATTCGATAACCGTAAATGGTCAGCCCGGCGATTACATTAAATCCAATAATCCGGATATATCTGATTCTGTTGTTTGGGCAAATGAAAGGGATCACCTTTTCTATGTTTCTGGTTATTTTGATGAGGCTGAGTTAATTCAGATTGCGGAAAGCGTTCATCCGATAATAAACTATGACGGAATTACAGATGTAGCTTCCGAACTGGCAGAGTTTAAGCCGACATGGCTTCCTGACGGTTATAGTGAGTGTAGGGTAAATGCCTCTGAGACAAGAACCGTGGTGGTTTATGCTAACGATGCTGGTGAAATGATTAGATTTAATTTTATTCACGATCCAGACAAAACGGATTGGTTTATTGATGTATCTCAAGCCAATATTAAAAGCGCAACTGTAAATGGAAATAAGGCGGATCTGCTCATTGCTCAGAATCCTGATGAGGCAAATGGTATTGCTTGGGTAAGTGCCGATACTGCATTCTATGTAACTGGATTCATCGATGAAAATGACCTTGTTAAGATAGCAGAAAGTGTTCAACAAATGAAATAAAATTATTCTCAAGTGTCCAAAATCACTCCTTTGTATCGTATTAGATCTGTACTTAGTGGAATTCAACCTGAAATAACAGAAATTGAGTGAACGCCGGGAAAAAAGAAAGTGAGGCAAACGCCAACGTGAAAAAACAGTACTGGATTCTACATATTGCTATGGCAGTAATCATACTTGCGGCAGGAATATGGATTTGGAGCAAAATAACCAATGAAGAATCCAGCGGATTACCGCAGGTCTCTATGGTGGCCGAAGGCAATAAATGGCCAGTAGACGGGTTCCCGGTTGGCGCGGACTATCTATATGTTGGCTGGTCGGGAAATATGGAGCAATTCTGTATTCCCTCGTTGCAGGGGGTGTGGCAATTGGATGAACCGTATGAACGTAGTGTAGTCAAAATAGATGATGGTCTATCGTTTGTTACTCTGTCCTGTACTCATGAAACCGATGGAACGATTTTTGGCCAACCGCGCAGAATAGACGCAGTACGTTTTGACCAAAGTGTCATTACCTTGTTGCCTTCTGATGATTTGGTATGGGAAGATGGGACAGAGGTTCCCGTTGAAAAACATGGAAAAACGTATCGAATTATGAACCCTGAAGTTAATAGCGTATATGTCATCCGAACGGTATGGGACAGCGGTGTGCTTGAACATGCGTGGTTGACTATAGAAGAATGATTAAGAATACTCCGTTAATGGAGTAATGAAAACCACAGTTATTCGAAAGATATAGGAGGATAACTATGTTTTTGGAAGCAGAAGTATATCATTTGCTTATTGTCTTTTTTGCCTTGGTTATTTTACTTAAGAGCGCCGTTTTACTTCGGTGCTATGTTCGTTCACACAATACGGCAATCATGTGGTTCGCTGGGCAAGTATTGCTGCTCATATTAGCGTTCTTCTTTTTCTATCGTTGTGTGGTTAATGTGCCAGATCCGGCATTCTCAATGTATTCCGAAAAGCAATCTACTTTGCTGGCTTATGCCGGAATATTCTGGGCTTTGAGTGCGATTGCCGAGATTGTTGGGATTTGCAGAATAATTAAGGTAAAGAAAAAAGCGGAATGAAAAATTCAAAAGGATATCGTGAAAATATGCGGAGGTATTATTATGGAGTGCCCTTATTGTCATAGAGAAATGGAACACGGCGAACTTCACAGTAAGGGTGGAGTATTTTTCCTGCCAGACGGCGAAACGATGCCAATGCTATATTCCGAAAAGGAAATGAAAAAACATAATGCGATTGCGTTTCCTCCGTTTGTTTTTGGTAACAAAACTTTCTCCGAAGTACATGTTTGCAGAGAGTGCAAAAAACTGATTATGGACATTGAAGGCGAGTGACAGGCACTCGCCTTGTTGAGGTATATAAGAATGAAATTGAACTGAACCCGAAAAAATCTCATTAGAAGTTATGGAGGATTATCGAAATGAAAAAGATTGCTTTTGGTAACAGCTTAATGCTTTTCGGACTATTTCTTATTGTGCCTGATTCTAAACCATTCTTGGTTAGTATTGGTATCTTATGTGCGATAGCGGGGTTTATTATGGCAATAACGGGCCTTGCCAGTGATAAGTAACAAATACGAGTTTGCGGAGGCAGACAAATCCGAAATTGACGAAGGTAGCGATTATGAAAAGACTCATATCAATGCTGTTGATTTTTGCTTGTGTGCTGGGACTGATTGGCTGCGGTAATCAAATAAAATACGCAGATAGCAACATTGGTGAGATTAATAATTACCCTGATGTTTCTATGGAACTATATGATGACACAGTAACAAATGGGTTGCTGACGCTCACGCTGACCAACAACAATGATTTTGATATGGAAAGCGGAAATCAGTACGATTTTGCGATTGAAGTGCTTCATAAAGATAAATGGCGGTCAATTGAAATCGGCGAAAGGGACAATACCGCAGAAGCTTGCACTTACTACAAGGGAAAGCACTTGATTCAGTTTGCCGTTTCGGAAATATACGGTGAACTTCCAAGTGGCCACTATAGATTAGTAAAGTGCTTTTGGCCCGAAAATGAAGGACTTGATAATAAGTTTTATTTGGCTGTTGAATTTGATGTTGAGTAAACAAATCCCAGCTTGTTGAGGTATAAGAATGAAGTTCATTAAAACATATGCAATTACATTAGTGTTGAGTTATGCATTTGTATTCTTTGGTGGGTGGATGCTATTTGATTTCAGCAAAAGATTTTGGCTGGCAACTGCTGTTTGTGCATTGATAATTGCGGCAGTTATCTCTCTTTTTATTGCACAAGATGATAAAATTGAACAACCGGAAAAGCGGGTGAAAGAGCTTGAGGAGAAAAGTAATGCCGCTCAATAGTTTCAGTTTGTTGACTTAAAAATATTGTGGCTTCTCTAGCCGCTCTTAAGACGAACAACAAGACTAAGCGGAATATGTAGAGGTGTATCGGAGGAATTACCATGAAAAAGAAAGTTTCAATGGTATTAAGCATCCTCATTGCGGTATTGGTTGTTGTATTGATTATTGCAACAATCCCATTTGCGAAAAATATAGATCAAGAAATTGATGCTGTAGTATATAAAGACGGCGCGGTGATCGGAGAGACAGCCGTTTACATGAACGGCAAAAAAACACGATACTTATTCAGAGCGGATAGCTTTGTTGGAGAATTCCGTGTTTACTATGCTGAAAAGACCGATGTCGATGATTTGCAAACGAAAATCCAATGGCAAAAGGACAGCAGCATTCAACGAATCAGCCATTTTTATAAAGGCAATTTCACAACTTCAGAC
>JAZLEX010000100.1:0-6872 GCA_045615485.1 Prevotella sp. | reverse complement strand
AAGACGTTTTATGCAAAAATTAATATAGTTTACATAACATCCTATTTATGATTATTTAACACAAAAAAAATTGAGATTATGTTCATTCCTCAACTGATAATACATTGAAAACTACACCGCAAAAAGGCTGAGTAGTTACTTTTGCGGTTATACGGTTTTCGTTATATATAATCACCTACGACCAGACATTTAACCCCAGTATTTTTCCAGTGCCCCCTTTATATGCCCCTTGTGTCAACCTTTTACTCACAATTTGCACAGACTACACTCTGTGGCTACTCTATAGGAGTGAGTAAATTGTGAGTAAATAGTGAGTAAGAAGGTATGATAAGGTAGTGATGTGCGGGAGGACTCCTGCATGTCGATAAAAAATCGGCAATGTTCGCCAAGATATGGGAGGTTCCTATAAAAAATCTTAAAAAAACATCACCTCTTACCCTCGTCCATCAACCTTTTATTACCTTTGCATAAACTTTACAAAAACAAGAATACTAACCTATTATGAAAAAGAATTTTTTTACTGGCTGTGCTGTGCTGTTAACCAGTTTCATGTTGACAGTAAGTCCTTGCCTTGCTGCAAAGACTATTCCTTTGCTGCAAACTGCACCTTACGATACTGTTATGAATGGTAAGAAGGTGTCGCTCTACACAATCACTAACGGCACAATAGCTGCTCAAATCACAAACTATGGCGGTTTTATTGTTTCCATTTTCTCTCCAGACAGGGACGGTAATTATGCCAACCTCGTGACCAACTACCCAACCATCCACCAGTACATGAAGTGCAATATTGGTATGGTGGGACCATCAATCGGTCGTTATGCCAACCGTATTGCCAATGGAAAATTTACGCTCAACGGCAAGGAGTATCAGGTTACCGTGAACAATGGGACAAATACTCTCCATGGCGGAAACAGCGGTTTCGACCATACTGTCTGGGATGTTGTGACAAGCGAGCCCGACAAATTAGTGATGAAATGCGTGCTGGCTGACGGGCTGGATGGTTTTCCTGGCAAGCTCACTACTTTCATGACTTTTTCAATTACTGACGATAATGGTCTGAAAGTGGATTACGAGGCTACTACAGACAAGCCTACCGTTGTCAGCATGACCACCCATTCATACTTTAACCTTGATGGTGTGAATCTAGATTGGAATCCACGCATGAAGGGTGGTGACATCATGAACCACATGCTGAAGGTAAATGCCGACAAGATTACCGAAACCGACAAGGACGGAATACCTTCAGGCAAACTGACTCCAGTAAAGAGCACTCTGTATGACTTCAACAGTCTGGTAAGAATCGGTGACCGCCAATGGGATATGAAGGGGTTCAAATGGGGCGAAAAACCAAATGTGCCAAAGGACAAGGTGATGCAGTATGACAATAATTTCTGTGTAAATCATACCGACAAGAATGCCGTTGAGTGGGTTGCTACTCTATACTCTCCACAGTCTGGTCGCCAGATGGAAGTCTGGAACAATCATCCTGGATTGCAGGTCTATACTGGTTCACGCCGTGCAATTGCATTGGAGTCACAGATGTATCCCGATTCTCCTAATCATCCTGAATTTCCATCAGCCGTTCTCAATCCTGGTGAGAAATATCAGCACACTTGCATTTACAAATTCTCTGCCAAGCAGAAGTTCCCTTTCCAGAATCCGAAACTGTCTGTGGAAGAACGCACAAAGGATTTGCTTTCTCGCCTGACTGTGGAAGAGAAGGTGGAGATGATGATGAACCGCTCTGCTGCCGTTGACCGACTGGATGTTCCTGCCTACAACTGGTGGGGCGAGGCTTGTCACGGACTTATGGGCGTGAGCGATGTAACGGTGTTTCCTCAATGCATAGGCTTAGCCGCAACATTCGACGATGACTCACAACTGAAGACTTACAGCATGGTGTCGGATGAAGCACGCGGTCGCTACAACTCACTTGCCCGCACAGGCGACATCGGTCCATACGTGTCATGGCTGCCAAACCTTACGTTCTGGTGCCCTAACGTAAACATCTTCCGTGACCCTCGCTGGGGACGTGGACAGGAGACTTACGGTGAAGACCCATTCCTCACTTCACGCATGGGACTGAATGTTGTACGCGGAATGCAGGGCAATGACAGCAAATACATGAAGACTCATGCATGTGCAAAGCACTATGCCGTTCATAGCGGTCCTGAGCCTTTGCGCCATAAGTTCAATGCAGTAATAAACGAACGCGACTTATGGGAGACATACCTGCCTGCTTTCCGCACGTTGGTAAAAGAGGGTAATGTGCAGGAGGTGATGTGTGCCTATAGTGCCTACGAGGGAGAACCTTGCTGCACATCAAACCGCCTGTTGGTACAGATTCTGCGCGACAGATGGAAATACAAGGGACTGATTGTTTCCGACTGTGATGCCATCAATGACTTCTATGTAAAAACTGCCCATGGCACTCATGAAAATGCACTTACCGCCAGTGTGGATGCCGTGCGCAATGGTACCGACCTGGAATGCGGCAAGAGTTATCAGGCTCTGATTGCTGCTGCAAAGCAAGGCAAGATTGATGAAAAGGAACTCGACGTTTCGCTCAGCCGACTCATCAAGGCTCGTATAGAATTAGGCATGTTCGACCCCGACAGTCTTGTGCCTTATTCAAAGATTCCTGGTTCGATAGTTGACTGTCAGGCTCACAGAGACCACGCACTGCTGCTGGCACGCGAATCACAAGTGCTGCTGAAAAACGAAAACAACATCCTGCCTCTATCCAAATCATTAAAGAAAATTGCCGTATTGGGGCCTAATTCCGACGATGCAGAAATGCAGAGAGGCAACTATAGCGGAAGTCCTACACATTGCGTCACAATTCTCCAAGGCATAAAGGACAAGATGCCGAATGCGGAAATCAAACACATCAAAGGTTGTGAGATTGACAACGACTATATCCAGATACCAAAGCAGACGGTAGCCGATGGTGAAGAAGGTTTCCATGCGGAATATTTCGCCTCAACCGACTGGACAGGCAATGTTGTGAACACAGGCAATGTGAAACGCATCGACTTCATGACAGACGGTGGATACGGCTTTGGTAATAATGTGCCATCGCACGACTTCACAGCACGCTACACTGCCACACTAATTGCTGATTTCACAGGCGAACTTTGTCTGCATCTGAAAGGCAACAATTTTACTGTGAAAGTGAATGGCAAGGAAATAGGCGGCTACAATCCTAAACCACTATCATTCAAGTTTGTTCCAGGAATGCAACTTACCGATGCCCAACAGAAGGAATTGGCAGAAAACAATCCGTTTGCCATGCGCATGGGCAAGATGCTGTCGGCCAACGTTACCAAGGGTGAGAAATACAACATCGAAATTCTCTACAAGTCAGCCATGGGTGAAGGCTCAAGTTCCAATTTCAATGTCAGCATGTTCCAGCGCAAACTTGCTGAATTTGATGAAATACAAAAGCAAATTGCCGATTGCGATGCAATAGTCTATGTAGGTGGTATCACTTCCACACAGGAAGGCGAAGGCCATGAGCGTTCAACCATCGAATTGCCAGCCGTTCAGCAGCGGTTCCTGCAAGCATTGAAAGAAACAGGCAAACCTGTTGTCTTTGTCAACTGTTCTGGCAGTTGCATAGGTTTTGAAAAGGCAGAACCTTACTACGATGCACTCATTCAGGCATGGTATCCTGGTCAGGAAGGCGGTACGGCTGTTGCCGACGTGCTATTTGGCGACTACAACCCTTCAGGCAAACTGCCTGTTACATTCTATAAATCAACCGAGCAATTACCAGACTTCCAAAACTACAGTATGGAAAATCGTACCTACCGTTATTTCACAGGTGAGCCACAATATGCTTTCGGCTATGGAAAAAGTTATACTCAGTTTGAGTTTGGCAAGGCTAAACTTGCAAAGAAATCCATCAGCAAGGGCGAAAGTGTGGAAATCACAATCCCTGTCACCAATAAGGGAACGATGGATGGAGCAGAAGTTGTTCAGGTTTATGTAAAGAATCTCAAACTGGTTGAGGCTCCAATAAAGGCACTCAAGGCTTACAAGAGAGTGGAAATACCTGCTGGCAAGACAGAAATGGTTACTCTGACCCTTGATGCAGATGCATTTGAATACTACAACTATGACAAGGACGACCTTGAAGTATTTGCAGGAAAATACAAAATAATGTATGGCAATTCTTCCCGCAACGAAGATTTGAAATCAATCAAATTTGAAGTAAAATAACTCAAGTTTCGCAAGCTCAACTTGAGCGGTTATACGGTCGCTACGCTTATAGGTTGTACGGTTATACGGTTATAAGATTATAATGAGCAATGAGATTTTTATTAGGATTTGTTATGAAAAAAACATTTTTAACATTACGCTATTGCATGCTTTCACTTTGCATGGCAATGATTGGCAGTAGCGCACAGGCAAAAGTTGACCCTGATTTTTACATCTATCTCTGTTTCGGTCAGTCCAATATGGAGGGTAATGCACCTTATGAGCAGGTTGACATGGATGGTGTCGATCCACGTTTCAAGGTCATGGCTGCTGTCAACTACAGCGGCAAACAGTCGAATGTCCATGGTCGCCCATCGGCAGTCATTAACAAGGAAAAGCGTACAAAAGGCAAATGGTACACAGCCACTCCTCCACTCTGCCGTGAAAACTGCGGTCTGACACCTGTCGATTGGTTCGGTCGTACAATGGTCGATGCCTTGCCTGAAAACGTAAAGATAGGAGTTATCAATGTTGCCATCGGTGGATGCAAGATTGAAGCCTTTCTGAAAGACAGCATCGGCAACTACGTCCGCACGGCTCCTGAGTGGATGATAAATACTCTGAAAATCTACAACGACAACCCTTATCAGTATTTGGTTGACCTTGCCAAAAAGGCGCAGAAAGTAGGAGTCATCAAAGGCATTCTGCTTCATCAGGGTGAATCAAACTCTGGCGAGGAGTCATGGTTGGGCAAGGTAAAGGTGGTTTATAACGACCTGCTCACCGATTTGAATCTGAAAGCAAACGACGTGCCTTTGCTTGTTGGCGAAGTTGTAAGTGCCGACCGTGGCGGTGCCTGTGGTCCTGGCATGAACCCAATCATCGACCGTATAGGCGAAATGATTCCTACCGCACATTATGTTTCGGCTACTGGCTGTCCCAATGCTTTCGACCACCTGCATTTCAATGCTGCGGGCTATCGAATATTAGGCAAGCGGTATGCTCAGGAAATGCTGAAAGTAATGGGAGTGAAATACGACTTCAGCGGTGACCGTACAATGCGTGGAACAATCGAATCGCCTATCATCGAAGCACCATTCTTTGGCTGGGGCAAGCAAGGCTATTCCTGCACTTTCAACTATGTAGCACCAAATGCAAAGAAAGTTGTGCTCAGCAGTCAGTTTGGTGAAAATCAGGAACTGGTGAAAAATGCCGATGGAGTTTGGAGTGTGAAGGTTACAGGATTGAAGCCAGACATCTACCCTTACAACTTCATTGTTGATGGCGTCAGTGTTTCCGATCCGCTCAACATGAATATTTTCCCTAACGAAAACTTCAAAGCCAGTCTGTTGGAGATACCTGTCCGTGGTGATACCATCTACACTGTTAAAAAAGATGTGCCTCACGGACGTGTAACCTATCTCACCTACTATTCTGACGTGCTGAAGATGAATCGCCCACTGATTGTCTATACTCCTGCTGAATATGAGAAAAGCCCGAATACAAAATATCCTGTACTCTATCTTGTAAGCGGTACTACCGATACAGAAGAGACATGGTTCAAGGTTGGCAAGTTCAACACCATTTTGGACAATATGATAGCCAAAGGCGAAGCCGAAAAAATGATAATCGTACTTCCTTACGGCTACATGATGAACGGTACACCACGTCCTGACACCATGGCATCTGCTGAGATGTATGCTACTTTCGCAAATGAACTCACACAATGCATCATGCCATTTGTGGAAAACAATTTCCGCACAATCAACGACCGAGACCACCGCGCAATAGCAGGTTTTTCACGTGGAGGGGGACAGTCGCTCTTCTCGGCATTCAGCAATCCTGACAAATTTGCATGGGTAGGTTCATACAGTGCGTATCTCATTCCAGAGATGATGGACAAATATTTCGGAAATGGAGAAGCGGGCAGATTGGACATTTGGACTGGTGTTGGCACATCTGACTTCCTCTACAAAAACGTGCTTCAATTTCAGGAATACCTCGACCAAAAAGGTGTAAAATACACGAAACTCTACACCGAAGGTGGTCATACATGGATGAATGCCCGCCACTACCTGCATGCAACTCTGAAACGATTCTTCAAAAAATAAGATAATTCAACTTTCGCAAGCTCCAGTTGATTAGGAGTTAAGGAGTTAAAGAAGTTAAGGAGTTAAAGAAGATAATTGGAACTGACCCCACCCTATTTTGAGGGTAGTAACAACTCAGCCTTTTAAGAACCAAGGAAACGAGCATGTCTGACCAACATCAACAACTACAATATGGAATTATGTCGTCCCTACAGGACTTTAGAGGACTACCGATTCAATTACGTAGCGCTATCGCACTACGCTATATTATTACGCTCCTACAGAGCTTTAGAGGATAATTATTCATCCCATTACGTAGCGCTAACGCACTACGCCATGTTATTACGCTCCTACAGAGCTTTTATCACATAAGTCCTGTAAGGACGGTATAATATAGCACAGGGTAAAACCCTGTGTGTTAGGATGTTATCTCATTTAAGCTCTGTATGGGCGACATAATTCAATTCACAATGTACAATTTAGAAATACTCCGACAGCCATAAACGGCCAACTGAAAAGGCTGAGTTGTTACTTGGAATTTAATGAAGTCCAAAAGTCTTTTAAGTTGAAAAGAGT
>JAZLEX010000099.1:0-4113 GCA_045615485.1 Prevotella sp. | reverse complement strand
GCTCATGTATCTGGCAATAAGGAAATCCACCTTCTCCTGGAATCAGCAATTGCTGCTGCTGTGGTTTTCCGTGAACGAGTTTTATACTGCGGTGGGATCTGCCCAGTTTAACATTGCCATTGCTGCGCTGATATTACTTACTTTTTATGCTATTGAAAAAGAAAAGGATGTTTGGGCTGCACTATGCATCGTGATAGGGACATTTGTCAAACTCTATGGAATAGTGGGTTTGGCTTTTTTCTTTTTCTCAAAGCATAAATTGAAGTTTGTGCTATACCTATTGATGTGGAGCGTAATTGCATTCGTGCTGCCAATGGCACTAAACTCGCCAGAATACATAATAGGGCAGTATGGTGACTGGTATCATGCACTGGTGGCGAAGAATGAGCTAAATCTTAATGTTTCGGGGCAGAATATTTCTGTGCTTGGAATGATAAGGGTATTGAGCGGATTTGCCACATACTCGGACTTGTGGATAATTGTTCCTGGATTGATTCTGCTTGCATTGCCATATCTGAGAATCAGCCAGTACAAATATCTAAATTTCCGCTATGCCATATTGGCATCAATATTGATGTTTGTAGTCTTGTTCAGCACTGGCAGTGAATCGCCTACTTATATCATTGCTATAATCGGTGTGTGTGTTTGGTATGTTTCAATGCCACAACACCGTACAAAATGGGATATCGGACTGATGGTGTTTGTGTTTTTGATTACAAGTATGTCGCCATCCGATCTATTCCCGCGCTGCATAGAAGAAACCATAATAAAACCATACGCATTGAAGGCTTTGCCTGTGTTCTGTGTGTGGCTGAAACTGACGTATGAAGTATTGACTCTGACAACTGACTCTGACACTGACACTGACCGTATAACCGCATAACAGATTTACAATTTACAATTTACAACTGACGACAAACCGAATGCAATAAAGTATGCTTTAATTGCTGAGGTGCGGAGGAAGAAAAGCCACGAAGTGGATTAATGTACAATTTATTTACGATTTAATCAATTTACAATTTAAACCTCATAACCGTAAAACCGCAAAACCGCAAAACCGCAAAATATGATAAAGCAGTTTTTTCAGATAATGGGACGTTACATACGTCCTTACAAGAAATATCTTGTGTGGTCTGTTGTGCTGAATTTTGTTTCACAATGGCTTAATGTTTTTTCATTTGCAGTACTGGTGCCTATTTTGAATATATTGTTTAAGATAGATACCACTGTGTATCATTACAAGCCATGGACATTTGAGACACTCGACAAGGAAATAATCATCAATAATTCGTATGCCTACGTTCAGGAGATGATTAATGGTTATGGTGCATTTATGACACTGATAATCATGGGTTCCCTGCTGATAATAATGACTGCATTGAAGACTACAGGATATTTCGGTTCGTCGGCAATAATGATACCTTTGCGTACTGGAGTGGTGCGGGATATTCGTGTTCAGGTTTATAAAAAAGTGCTGAAACTTCCTCTCAGTTTTTTCTCCGAAGAACGCAAGGGTGATATCATCGCCAGAATGAGTGCCGATGTTCAGGTTGTGGAAAATTCCATCACCAGTTCTGTGGATATGCTCATCCGTCAGCCAATAGCCATTATTGTGTGTTTTATCACCCTGTTTGCAGTAAGTTGGCAGACAACGGTTTTTGTGCTGGTTGTGGCTCCGTTTGCTGCTTGGGGAGTGGGGTCTGTGACAAGAAAACTAAAAAGTCAGTCGGCTGCAGCACAAGAGCAATGGGGTAATATCATTGCCGAACTTGATGAAACGCTTGGTGGATTGCGTATTATAAAGGCGTTTATTGCTGAAAACAAAATGCTGAAACGTTTTGTAAAAACCAACAACACGTATCGCAAATACATGAATGAGATGCTTATCCGTCAGTCGTCGGCTCATCCTGTAAGCGAATTTCTCGGCACATGTATTATAGTGATTGTTTTGTGGTTTGGTGGATATCTGATTCTCAACAATAATAGTTCTATCGATGCATCAACATTTATCTTCTATATGGTGATACTTTATAGTGTTATCAACCCGATAAAAGATTTTGCTAAGGCAACCTATCAGATACCTCTTGGTTTGGCATCAATGGACCGCATCGATTTTATCCTGAAAACAGAAAATCCTATTAAAGAACCTGAAAATCCTGTTGAACTGAATGAATTCAAGGATTCAGTGGAATTTAAAAACGTCGGTTTCAGTTATACAGAAGGTCGTCCAGTGCTGAAGAACATCAATCTTGTAGTACCTAAAGGGAAAACGATTGCTCTTGTTGGTCAGTCGGGTTCGGGCAAATCAACAATGGTTGACCTTATCCCACGCTACCATGAAGTGAGCAATGGTGAACTGCTTATTGACGGCATTAATATTAAGAACTTGAAAGTATCGGCTCTTCGTTCGCTTATTGGCAATGTGAACCAAGAGGCTATTCTGTTTAATGATACTTTCTACAACAACATCACTTTTGGAGTTGATAATGCTACAATGGAACAGGTAGTGGAAGCTGCCAAAATAGCCAATGCCCATGATTTTATTATGGAAAGTGAGAAGGGTTACGACACGGTGATTGGTGATCGTGGCAATAGATTGTCGGGTGGTCAGCGTCAGCGTATCAGCATTGCACGTGCAATACTCAAGAATCCTCCGTTGCTGATACTCGATGAAGCCACCAGTGCCCTCGACACCGAGTCGGAGCGTCTTGTTCAGGAAGCATTGGAAAGACTTATGAAATCACGTACTACGATTGCAATTGCTCATCGTCTTTCAACAATCAAGAATGCAGATGAAATCTATGTTATCTACGAAGGGGATATTGTAGAGCATGGACAACACGATGACCTTATTGCCAAGAATGGTTATTATAAGAGGCTATACGATATGCAACAATTATAAGTAGTCAAGCCTTGAAAAGTTCGCGCGCATAGCTTTGGCGAACCTTGATGCCTTCTGCCTTTGCCACCTTGTGATAGTAGATGATAACCTTGTTCAACAACTTGGAGTCAGTCGGGAATGTTACGTTCTTCTCCTGTACGATAGTGTCTATGAAGGCGGTCTGATCCTCGTCTTTCTTGCGTCCGCGCCCGTCTTTCTTGCTCTTCCTGTCCTCATCTTCCCTTTTCTTGTCCTTATTGCACAAAGTTACAAAATCTCGCGGAAATAAATAAACTTTTTATTGGTTATTTTGTTAGTAATCAATAATTTAACATCTTATTAAGAATCAGCTAATTAATAAGGCTGAGTAGATACATCTAACTTGCTCACTTATCGGTTTTGCGGCTTTTCCTGAGTATTGTTTATAAAAAAAGGGCATTCTCCCCCTTTGGTGTGTTGGGAGAATGCCCATATTAACCCGAATCAGCTATTAGCGCATAACAGTCTAATGAATGATTTGGGATTATTTCAGACGCTTGAACTGGCAAGTGAAGTGACGCATGAGAGGAGCCTCCCAAGTGATTTCGAGACCACGCTTGATAGTGTCGCGACGGTCGTAAACGTTCTTCAATGCAGCAGCGATTACGTCCATGTGGTTGTTGGTGTAAACACGTCTTGGGATGCAGAGACGTACGAAGTCGAGACCACCAAAACGGTTCTGACGTGTAACAGGGTCACGGTCAGCCAGTACATAACCGATTTCGCAAGCACGGATACCTGCCTCAAGATAGAGCTCGCAAGTAAGAGTCTGTGCAGGAAACTCCTCCTTAGGAACGTTAGTCAGGATCTTGTCTGCATCAACGAAGATAGCGTGACCACCTGCAGGACGCTGGTAAGGGATTCCGTACTCGTCGAGTTTCTTTGCGAGATATTCAACCTGCTTGATACGAGTCTCTATCATGCCGAACTCAAGGTTCTCGCGGAGACCTACAGCAAGAGCATCCATGTCACGACCGTTCATACCACCGTATGTGAGGAAGCCCTCGAATGGGATACAGAAGCGTTTGCAAGCCTCGAACCAGTCTTCATGCTTGGTTGCGAAGAAACCACCCATGTTTACGAGACCATCCTTCTTTGCAGACATTGTCATTGAGTCAGCGTCAGCAAACATCTCTTTGGCGATTTCTGCGATAGTCTTGTTCTCGTAACCCTTCTCGCGAGTCTTGATGAAA
>JAZLEX010000098.1:0-8442 GCA_045615485.1 Prevotella sp. | reverse complement strand
TTCAAAGCCTTATATCAACTTATTTCCGATATGACACCAAAATCCACTTTCATTGAAGATTTAATATCAATGGAAGGATAGCTCGTAGGCTTTTCAGAACATCATCATGGTGCAACTACTCAAAAAGGGTGAGTAGTTACAGTTTACATCTTTTTTAGTTAAATAACCTTAAAACTCTAAACTCTATACTCTATACTCTAAACTTTTTTCTTACCTTTGCACCCGCTTTCAAGAAAATCGACTTTGAAAGTTTGGAGAGATGGTAGAGTGGTCGATTACAGTAGTCTTGAAAACTACCGTACCGAGAGGTACCGGGGGTTCGAATCCCTCTCTCTCCGCAAAACAGGTGCAACTAATTGAGAAATAATTAGTTGCATTTATTTTTACGCACTTAATCACCCCAAAAATCACCCATTTTACAAGAAATAAAATACACTGCGACAAAGTGTGTGGTAGTAATGAAGTTGATGATTTTTTGGGCTGAGTAGTTAATCGTCCTGAGGTTGTTAGGTTTTGAAACTGTTTACCATAAGTAAGATATCCATAATTTCAGCCTTATGACCTAAAGACCTTAAAACCTTATAACCTATCAAGTTGAAGTTTGGAAACTTGAGGCGTATAACTTATTTCTTCACTTGGCTCTTGAATGCGGAACCAAAGATGATGTATTGCGTATTGCCTGCAATTGTTCCTTCGTTCTGTCCCCATAGGAATGGCCAATCGTCAAAGTTCTCAAAATGGTCTGGCTTGCGGAAAAGTACGCCTGGTGCCACATTGCCTGGTATGGCTGAGAAATCGGCACGGTTGTTTCCATAGAAGACGTTCTTCGGACGGGTTGCGCCTACTGTTGCTACGAAGGAATAGTTGTGGTATGGATGGCATCCGAAGAGCCAATTGGCAACACGATAGATTTCTTGTTTTTTGACAATGTCAGGATAGTACATATTTGCGAAACATACTGTAGTGCCAAATGCCAATATTGCGTTGGCACCAGCCCAATTGCCTGTTCCGATAGGTACTCCGTATGGATTCATTGTATCAAGACTGTCAATGTATTCCTGATATTTCACAATGTAAGGTCGCAGTTGCTTAACATATTTTGCATCCATATAAGGAATGGCATCGAGTGCCGTCTGTATGCTGCTGTTCAAATTCTTGTCGAGTGAAGTCCAGATTTGTTTTTCAAACAGGTCGAGGTATTTCTTTTCATGTGTTGCCCCATACAGATGCAGGTTTGCAGCCATGTTGCTGATTTCTCTGTTTTGGAAACGGTTTATCCGTTGTGGTTGGTCTTTCATCAGTTCAGTTGCCTCTTTCAGCAATCGTTTGGACTGAGTCAAAGCACGCTGTGAAAGTTCATCGTTATATCCTTCAAGTGCGCGGCTTGCGGCTGCAAACATAGTGGCTGCACTAAAATCGCGTCTTGCATCGCGTGTGGTAAAAGCCCACAAATCATCGGGCGTACCACTTGACTTGCCATCTGCTGACACTTCGTAAATCCGCAGAGACGGGTCGTAGTGTAGGCCATCGGTAATCGATCCAGCATCACCTAAGTGGTGATAGTTAGATAGTATAGAGTTCGAGAGTGTTGAAGCCATGTGACCAATCTGTTCGGCCTGTGCCACAAGGTTTAGAGTACCATGTTCGATGTATTGCAGAATATCTGGAGTGCCATCTGGCCTATGCAAATCCACATATCTTTGCTTTTCATCGACAAAGGTTTCATCACGGTTGGTCTTGAAGAGTTCCCAAACGCGAACAAGATTCTGCACAACATTTATGTTTGATTCTGTTTCAATATCGAAGTCTCCTGCATCAAAGAATCCCCCGACATTCAGTCCTGAAATCAATTCGTAAGGTTTATATTTAGTTTCAGTTTCCTTACCCTGGAAATGCAGGTCGAAATGGTCGCTTGGTGGAGCCTGCAGATAGCCCTCTTTAAAAGGTTCTCCATGCCACACACGATAGCCCTCGTTCACAAACATGTGGTTCATGTGAATAGGTACCCACACATCAGTTGTAGCATCAGTAATCTTGTCATAGACGGAATTGTCAATAATGAAATTATTGGTTTGAGTATTACCATATTTTATGTAATATATTCCAGGTTCCTTGACAGATGAAAAATCGAATTTCACATAATTATATTTATAATACATGCCCCATGGCTTGATGTCGGCAGAATAAACTTCTTTTACAGAACCATCGTCCATCACCCGATAAAGCGTAGCCGAAGACTGTTCCTTATAGTTCCTGTCCAGTTCTATTACTGCCACTTTTGGTTGTTCTGGAATGTACCCCACCTGTGAGAAGCCGATATTTGGTTCGCGCACCCAGTTTGAAATAGCATTAGCCTCAACCGTCCAAGTCAGCACTTTGCCAGTTTTTCCTTTTGGCAAAACGCTACGAAGTACAAACCAACCATTCTGGGCAAGTATTCTGCCATCGTATAGTTTGAGTTCCGCATCGTCACAAGTCACTTTCACAAGTCGTTCTGGAGTATCGTTTGCCATAATGATGGTATGCCCTGTCTCCATAGGCAGAGGGTCAACAAACCGACCTGTGCCACGGTCATCGTATGTTCTAAACCCTTTGAACTGTTTCGGTTTTTCGCTATTCAGACGTGTTGTTGTCTCACTTACAGCATAACGAGGGAAACGGTTCAGTCGGCCATCCATAATGTAGGTTTTGCTCCAATATTGTGAAGGCAGAAATTCAAGGTTGAAACCAGCTTCACCAGCAATAGCTTCAGGTACAGGCTTATCCAAATAAACGGATATTTCAACAGCCTTTCCCTTAACAGTCACAACAATACGGCTGTCAAAGTCATAATCTGCGTAACGTAATCCGACTTCGATGGAATTATTCTCTCTGTTCACCTTGCGGCTTGTCGTCTTAGGTACTAAATCCCATTGTTCAGGTGTATTATTCAATCTGATGGCACCACCTTGAACAGCACGGATTCCATGCTGAATGATTTCAATACCAGAGTTTTTCTCGTCATTGAATCCACCATCAAAAGTGTTGCTGAAGACAAGCACGTTAACGCCTCTACGCTCAAAATAATCAAGGTCGTTAAGTTTCAAAGATTCATTGCTCGAAGTTTGTGCGTTTAATTCTGCCAAGCAGATAACGCAAAAGATTAATAGGATAATTCTTCCCATAATTGTATTAGTTAGTCGTTTGGTTGTTTGGGATAGGATGGAATAGGATTGGATAGGATTGGATAGGATGGAATATCATTGGATAGTTTTGACCTTTGGTAGAGGCGGGATAAAAGTCAATTTTGCGGTTGTTGATTGATGGGTGGTTATTATGAGTCAGAGTCAGTAGTCAGAGTCAGAGTCAGAGTCAGTAGTCAGAGTCAGCGTCAGTCGTCAGAGTCAGTAGTCTGGTTTTCGGGTGCGAAATTAATAAAAAGGTTGAAGGATGAAGGTTGAAGCATGAAGAATTTAAGATTTTTTATTAAAAATTCATAATTATCAATTGTCAATTATCAATTGTGAAATAAAAAACAAAGTTTTTTCATACTTTTGCAGCGATATTAGTTTGAAACAATGAAGCAAGAGTTTTCACAGCAGCAAATTCAAGGTCAGCGGCAGACGATAAAACAGGTTTTGTCACCAGCACAACTGTTGACTAAAAGTCTGATTGAACTGCCAATCAATGAGCTTGAGGAGCGTGTGAAATTGGAAATGGAAGACAACCCTGCCATAGAGGTTAATTCTGACTCTGACACGCTGACGCTAACCTCTGACGCTGACACGCTGAACTCTGACGCTGACACTGACGCTGACTCTGACGCTGGTTATGATGAGGATGATTTTGAAAAAAACGAAAGACAGGATGTCTTGCAAGATGTGCTGAGGAACATGGGGGCAGACGATGAACTGCCTCACTATCACAATGACTCGGGAATGGATTACCAAATATGTGATAACAGTAGTTCTTTTATTGACGAACTGAATAATCAGATTGGTGAGCACGATTTGACCGACAAGCAGGAGTTCATAATGAAATACCTCATCGGCAGTCTTGATAACGATGGTTATTTGCGAAAAGATTTGGGAGAAATATCCGATGAATTGGAAATATTTCAAAATATTCATATATCAATAGACGAAATTAAAGCGGTAGTTGGTATTCTCCATGATTTTGACCCACCTGGCATTGGAGCAAAGGATTTGCAGGAATGCCTGCTGCTTCAAATAAACAGGCTGCAGATAGAAAATAAAGGGGATTTGACTGTGCTAATGGAAAAGGTTGTGAGTGATTTTTTTAAGGAGTTTACTCACAAACATTGGACAAAAATACAAAAATACCTGAAACTTAACGATGTTCAAGCAGAATCCTTGTTTAGAGAACTGACAAGGCTTAACCCCAAACCAGGCACTTCGATTGGCGAAGTTTTTGGAGGGAACTCACAACGGATAATTCCTGACTTCATTGTGGAAACCTTGGACGACGGTTCTATAACTGTCAGTTTGAATAATGGCAGAGTGCCTGACTTGAAAATATCTGAATCGTTTGAAGAAATAGAGCAACAGAAAGAAACCAGCAAGCAAGCGCATGAAGCCGTAGTTTATGCCCGCGAAAAAATTAAATTGGCAAATACTTTCATTGGTGCCCTCATGCAACGTCAGCAGACTATGCTTGTGACGATGAAAGCCATTGTGGAAAAACAACGAAAGTTTTTTAAGGATGGTGATGAAGCCGCAATTGAACCAATGGTTCTGAAAGACATTGCAGACAAAACTGGATATAGTCTGAGCACTATTTCAAGAGTGAATAATAACAAATACGTGCAAACACGTTGGGGGATTTACCCTATAAAATTCTTTTTTGAAGATTCACGTTTCAAAGCTGCTGGTGCCGAAGACTTGTCACCAAAACAGATTAAACAAGCTTTGAAAGAACTTATTGACAATGAAGACAAAAAAGCACCATTAAGCGACCAGTATCTCGCGGATGCACTCAAGCGACAAGGTTTTCCTGTGGCACGACGCACAATCGCTAAGTACCGTGAACAATTGAATTACCCGATAGCAAGATTAAGGAAATAAATGGCACATCTGAAAATCAGACATCTGATAATTGGCTCGAAATATATAAGTGCAATTTTTGCACCAACCTATCTGCCAATGGTGGTAATGGGATTGCTTTTCCTGTGCAGTTATTTAAATATGCTACCATGGTTTTATAAGCTGTTTATCCTGCTACTTGTCTATTGCTTTACAATATTACTGCCGACATTTCTTATCAAATTCTATCTTAAACATCGGGATTTGAGCGTGTTGCAATTGAGTAGTAAGGAACATCGCATCATTCCATACGCAATTTCCATTCTCTGCTATGTAGGCGGAATGCTGGCAATGGAAAAGTTGCATGTTCCACATTTTATGATAACAATACTGTTGGCTGCACTGATAATACAGGGTATCTGTGCATTGATTAATGCCTTGTGGTGGAAACCGAGCACCCATGCTGCTGGTGCAGGAGGTGTGATAGGGGCTTTCATGGCTTTTGCCTTAATTTTCTCATTCAACCCGCTATGGTGGTTTTCCATCATGATAATCTTGGCAGGATTGGTTGGAAGCAGCCGAATAGTATTACACCAAAATGGTGTGTTGCAGATATTTGTAAGTTTTCTAATTGGTGCTGTATGTGCTAATTTAATAATATTGTTTGTATGAGACGGAAGACAAACGAAGTGATGGTTGGAAATTTGCCGATGGGTGGCAACAATCCGATTCGCGTGCAAAGCATGACAACATGTTCGACCATGGACACGGAAGGCTGCATTGCGCAGATAAAGAGAATTGTGGATGCAGGTGGCGAATATGTAAGACTGACGACTCAAGGTATTGCAGAGGCTGAAAATCTGAAAAACATAAAAGAAGGTCTGCGCAAAGATGGTTATACGGTACCAATAATTGCCGATGTGCATTTCAACCCAAATGTGGCTGACGTGGCTGCATTGTATGCCGACAAGGTGAGAATCAATCCTGGTAATTATGTTGACCCAGCACGCAAATTCAAGCATCTGGAATATACCGATGAGGAATATGCTGCAGAACTTCTAAAATTAGAGGCTCGCTTTGTTCCGTTCCTGAACATCTGCAAAAAGCATCAGACAGCCATCCGCATTGGTGTGAACCATGGTTCGCTAAGCGATAGAATAATGAGTCGTTATGGTGATACTCCTGAAGGAATGGTAGAAAGCTGTATGGAGTTTCTGCGTATCTGCGTCAGAGAATCGTTTATGAATGTGGTGATTTCCATCAAAGCGAGCAATACAGCTGTTATGGTCGAAACAGTGCGTCTGCTCGTAAAGGAAATGGACAAGGAAGACATGCATTTTCCAATTCATTTGGGAGTGACCGAAGCAGGCGAAGGAGAAGACGGAAGATTAAAATCTGCCGTTGGAATCGGCTCTTTATTATTAGATGGCATCGGAGACACTATTCGAGTTTCACTATCAGAAGAGCCCGAAAACGAAATACCTGTAGCATATAATATTCTTCAGGCAGCACGAGCAAGAATCACAAAGACGGAGTTTATTTCCTGCCCAGGCTGTGGAAGAACACTTTACGACCTTCAAGGCACAATAGCAAAAATAAAGGAAGCCATCAACACATTGCAGCCAGAGATAAGAAACAACCTTAAAATAGGAATTATGGGGTGCATAGTGAATGGTCCTGGAGAAATGGCTGATGCCGATTATGGCTATGTTGGTGCTGGCAGAGGCAAAATCAGCCTATACAGGAAAAAGGAGTGTGTGCTGAAAAATATTCCTGAAGAAGAAGCAGTAACAAAACTTTTACGATTGATAAACGATGATCACTGACGAATATTCTGCATCAGACAACCGATACATTAACGGAATGACTTACAACCGTTGTGGTAATAGTGGTGTGTTGCTGCCAAAAATATCATTAGGTTTTTGGCATAATTTTGGTGGGATTGATTCCTATGAACGCAGCAAGGAAATAACCCATTATGCTTTTGATCACGGAATCACGCACTTTGATTTGGCAAACAACTACGGTCCGCCTCCTGGTAGTGCTGAAGAAACATTTGGAAAACTTATGGATGATAGTTTCCGAACATACCGTGACGAACTTTTCATTGCAACAAAAGCTGGTTATGAAATGTGGGACGGTCCTTATGGAAACTGGGGAAGCAGGAAGTATATGATTGCCAGTCTTGAACAGAGCCTAAAACGTATGCATCTGGAATATGTGGATTTGTTTTATTCCCACCGCTACGACCCCAATACACCTTTAGACGAAACCATGCAGGCACTTGTTGATGTAGTACATCAGGGTAAGGCTCTATATGTGGGAATATCCCGTTGGCCGATTGAAGCACTGAAATATGCCATTGCCTACCTGAAGGATCAGCATGTTCCACTACTGATTTACCAAGGCAGACTAAACATGCTTGACAGAGCACCAATTGAAGAAGGAATCATCAATTTGCTTGAACAGGAAAAAATAGGTTTTATCTCATTTTCACCACTTGCACAGGGACTGTTGACAAACCGTTACCTGAATGGCATCCCTGATGGGTCGAGAATGACGCGTGAACATTTCTTGAAGTCAAATATGCTGACAGAAGAGCTGCTTTTGCAGTTGAAACAATGGAGCAAGGACGCAGAGACGGAAGGAATGACACTGGCAGAAAAGGCTTTGCGATGGATTTTGCAGCAGAAAGCAGTTACAAGTGTGCTTGTAGGAGCAAGTTCCGTTGAGCAACTTTCAACAAACATAAAATGCAGTTATGAAATTTAGTGGTTTGGTTGTTTAGTGGTTTAATCCACTTCGTGACTTTTCTTCCTTGACTTTGTCTTCCTCTGTCACGACTCGGCATAATGAAAGCAAGCTTTCTTTCTGCTCTCGCTAAGCTCTACTTTTGCACGTCTACAAAAGTCGGTTCGCACCTCGGCAATTAAAGCAAGCTTCATCGCATTCGGTTTGTCGTCAGTTGATTGTTTGGGTTTCCTAATCTCCTAATCTCCCAATCCATTTTGTATGGCCAAAGGTTGAGTAGTCACAACCGCAAGGTAACTACTCAGCCATATAAAAGCGTCATCGTAAGGTGTTCATAGGGTTATCGAACCCACATCGAACCTTTATCGAACCTTTATGTAAGGTGTTTCACCTTCGATGTACCTTCGATGCACCTTCGATATACCTTCGATATACCTTCGATGAAGGTGCGAAAACCTTTCAAAATTCAGGAGGCACAACTGACAACCATAAATTATTTTTTAGTCGAGGCCATTTTGAAACGAAGCATTTTGATTTTATTCAATACATTTGCGAGCAATATAAACTTAATGTGTGTTCGACGAATATACTTTAGGTGAATATAGTAAACTGTTTTCCATAGATAAACTCCACGAAAGCTTTGTGTTCTAATGGTTTGCAATCATCAACG
>JAZLEX010000097.1:0-2669 GCA_045615485.1 Prevotella sp. | reverse complement strand
AGTCAGAGGTTTTATTACAGGATTCTTTACTCCCAACAGAGGCAGCATCAGTTTGGCATATCTCTGTCCAAGTTCGCGGTAGCCTTTTGCATCGAAGTGCAGATTGTCAGGACCATTAGTCAGTCCGTCGGCCTTTGCCACGTGAGCAGTCTTTATCGTCTTAGGCAGTTCGTCAATGATAGGATTCATTGCCATACACTGACCTTTTCCTTCAGCAATCACCACCTCACCAGCAATCAAAGGCACATTCTTAGCTTTCAGTCCCAAATCCTTGAGCAGCCGTTCATAGACTGTTTTTACTTTCATCGGCCAGTCCTTCTGTCCTGTATTCGATTCTCCCTGATGCAGCAGAATACCTTTTATTACACCATCTTTCTGTGCTCTTTTTGCCAATCGCAGCAGATAGGCGTATGGGTCATCATCGTAAGCCTTGAACATAGCCCTCTGCCAGGCAGGAGGAGCATTCTTTACCTCTTCAGCCACATGTTCCTGCATAAAAGCCTCAATCTTGCAGCCGCCGATAGCAACGTTTATCACTCCCACGCGCACATTGTCGGGCAGGTTGTCAATCAGAGTCCTTCCGAAATAATCCACAGGCGTCATACCGTTCTGCTTTCTGCACAATGGCGGATAAGCCTTATGCCATTCAGCCTTTTCAGGAGTGGTCTCGCAAGGAGTAAGACTCAGGAATCGGTCACTGATGCCAACATAATCCTGTTCTTCAGGACGTGCAGCACCCTCCATATTACTTTGCCCGAAGCAAAGGAATACATAGAAATTCTTGTCAGGTTTGGCTGTCGTAGAACCAGCGGCAAGAGCAGTCGCAGCAAAGGCAACCATCCCAACACAAAATAAAAAAAGTCTATTCATTGTTTCAAGTTAATATTTTAGAAAGTAGTATGCCTATTGTAATTCAGTTTGCAAAAATACACAAAAAAAAATAAGAAACAAGTAAAAAAAATACGAATTTCATTCATTATTTTTTGTGTACGCACACATTCCGATTTATTAACTTAAATCAAGAGAAGAAAAGGGCATAGTGGATTAATGTACAATTTAGTAATCCTTCGACGACAATGAAAACGCAAACAGCAGACATACCTTTATCAGGTACATCTGCTGTTTTGCTGTCTGAAATTCAGCTGTTTCTACCAACCGAAATCACCATCGTTCAGCTTCACGTTAAGATACTGTACGCTTGCCACGGTGCTCACCATGAATGCGCTGAGGGTTGAGAATAAGATTTTCTTCATTATGCTATATTGTCTATTATTGTTACACTATCGCTTCTATCAGAGTGCGGCCGTTGAGTTGTATCGGCGGCAGGAGGCCTGGGGTTGGCTGCCATAGTCTCATGTGGAAGAAGTGGACAACCAGAACCGTCTCGTTTTCCTAACACCGAATTTTTCCAAAAATCGCGTTTTGTCGTGCGATTTGTGCGATTTATGAGATTTTTTAACTAAAATTAACCGTTTTGGTAACTACTCGACTGCTCAGCCTTATTTCCACTCCGTGGCTTTTCTTCCTCCGCACCTCGGCATAATGCAAATATGGTTCGATAGACTCACCAACCATTTGCCTTCTGCTCTCGGTTTGTCGTCAGTTCCGAGCACATCTCCTTCGTCGATGTACCCGGTTCTTCGGCAAAGCCTCAGGCGCAAACGGAGTCCTAAGATATTGCCTTCCAGACAAGCTTATTGTATTTTGATCTTATTCAAAAAAAGCTGAGTTGCTACCCGTATAACCGCATTATATTAAAAAATGTTTTTTTATTTTGTATTTCGCTCGATTTGCACTAATTTTGCAGGCGAAAAAAAATTGATATGTTTTAGCACTTGAAAATAGTGATTGTAATGGGGAGATTGTTCCTAATAAATATTATGCAATATGAAATTTCAAGATTACAAATTTGCTGGTAAAAAAGCATTGGTTCGCGTGGACTTCAATGTGCCACTCGATGAAAACGGTAAAATCACTGATGACACTCGTATTCGCGGTGCCGTTCCTACTTTGAAGCACATCCTTTCAGAGGGTGGTAGTTTGATTATCATGTCACACATGGGAAAGCCAAAGGGCAAGGTTAACCCTAAGATGTCGCTCAAACAGATTGTTGATGCTGTAAGTGCTGCAATTGGTGTTGACGTGATGTTCTGCGACGATTGCGCAAAGGCTAAAGAAATGGCTGATGGATTGAAGCCAGGCGAGGCTCTGTTGTTAGAGAATCTTCGTTATTATCCTGAGGAGGAAGGTAAGCCTGTAGGAATTGACAAGGAAGATCCTGCTTACGAAGATGCCAAGAAAGAAATGAAGGCTCGCCAGAAAGAGTTTTCAAAGGTGCTTGCTTCTTACGCTGACTGCTACGTGAATGATGCTTTTGGTACTGCTCACCGCAAGCATGCTTCTACTGCTGTTGTGGCAGACTATTTTGATAAGGACAACAAGATGCTCGGTCTGCTGATGCAGAAAGAGGTTGATGCTGTTGACAATGTTCTGAAGAACGTGGTTCGTCCGTTTACTGCAATTATGGGTGGTTCTAAGGTTTCTACCAAGATTGGTATTATTGAGAACCTTATGAACAAGGTTGACAACCTGATTCTTTGCGGTGGTATGACTTACACCTTTATGAAGGCGAATGGTGGTACTATCGGTACATCGATTTGTGAAGATGA
>JAZLEX010000096.1:0-2552 GCA_045615485.1 Prevotella sp. | reverse complement strand
GTTGACCTTTACCGCCCACCCACTTGATAAAAGGTTTTGCTTTTGCCATGGTTAAATCGCTTTGTTTGGCGCAAAAGTACTAAAAATAAATGATATAAATGCAGAAATACTCAAAAAAACTGCCATAATAAGGCAAAATATCAGTTAAAAGCACGGAGTTTGAGGAAAAATTAGTATTTTTGCACCACATATTAAATAATATAATGTCACGATGGCAAAGAATCTAAATAGAATTAAAGCGGTCTTAGCAGACAGACAGAAGACCAACAAGTGGCTGGCAGAACAATTGGATAAAGACCCTGCAACAGTAAGCAAATGGTGCACCAACAGTTGTCAACCCTCACTCGAAACAATGGTTGCAATAGCCAAGATTCTCGAGGTAGATATGAACGAACTTATAAGATTTGAGGACTAACTGGGCGACAACGTATTGTATGTGATACCATCAAAGATAATGGAAATGTAACAGCCAAGACTCAGCCGGTTACTTTGGCGACTACTTTGGCTGTTAGTGCCCGAACCATAGAGCGCGAATTTAATTTCCTCAGGAAAGAGGGTTACATAATAAAAGAAGGCAAATCCAACAAAGGTGTCTGGAAGGTGTTGAAATAAGACAAAACACCATTACCGCATCAAGATTAAAACAAAATGACCACAACAATATCCCACCAAGCACTCTTGGCATACATAGAAAAAGAACAGATAGCCTTCCTGTTTGTGGATGGGGTGATGAAATGTCTATAAACAGATTACAATGGAACAGACAGAACTAACGATACAATATGCACCGGCTGTACGTACCATCAAGACAGCCATATTACAGGGGCAGTATGAAGCTGCCAAGGGGGTGAACCGTATCCAGTTGGCGGTATATTTCGCCATTGGCAAGTATATTTCTGTCAATACTCGCACTCAGGCTTGGGGTACTCACGCGCTGGAGTTTATCAGCGATCAGTTGCGCAGAGAACTGCCCGGATTGCGAGGGTTTTCTGCTACTCAGTTGCGAGAAATGCGATTGTTCTACGAAGGTTGGCAAATACTGGATTCTAATTCGGCAGTCGCAACCGCCGAATTAGAGAGCATGGAAAATGATAATTTGTCGGTTGTGACCGATGAATTACAATTAATTGATAATGAAGGCGTAACAAATTCATCGGTTGCAACCGATGAATTGATAGACATCCAACATGCGATAACCATCAGGGATATTGATTTCCCAGTAGAACATTTCTTTAATGTACCTTTCTCTCACCACACACGCATATTGGCTGGTGCCAAGGAGTTGAAGGATCGCTACTACTACATCCATCGAACGGCAGAGGAACACCTGTCTGTGGAACGTCTGAAACAGCTGATTCGCGATAAGGCACATGAGCATCAGGGTGACATGCCCAACAACTTTGCCAGCACTATTCCCAATGAGCGTGAGGCACGCAAGGCGGTCATGATGTTCAAGGATGACTACATGCTCAATTTTATCAATATCGAGGAGATTGGCGAACGTGACCAGATTGATGTAGATGAGCGTGTGATAGAGAACGAGATTGTTGATAATATCAAGAAATTCTTCATGGCCTTCGGCACCGACTTCACTTTCGTTGGCAATCAGCAGTTGCTCAAGGTGTATGATGTGGAGCAGTTTCCCGACCTGCTTTTCTTCAACCGCGAACTGAATGCCCTTGTTGTGGTAGAGTTGAAGATTGGAAAGTTCAAGACCTCCTACCTCGGTCAACTCTTCGGCTATCTGCAGATACTTGACGACAAGATGCGCAAGCCGCACGAGAATCCTGCCATCGGCATAGTGCTTTGTCAGGAGGCAGATCATGCCTACGCTGAGTATGCAGTAAAGGATTATACTAAACCTATGGGCGTTGCCACCTACAAGACTTTGGATGATGTGCCAGATGAGCAAATCCGAAAGGCTCTGCCAGATATGAAGAAGATGTTGGAGTTTATTAACGAAAAGAAAAACAAGTAATAAAACAACAATAAAACGGAGTAACATCCGTTAATAATAAACAGGTCATCGTAGCGGAAAGTTTTCGTTTTCGTTAACGTTTTCGTTGCAGTGTCCTTTGCCTTGGGGGCAAGAAAGAACATATTGAAAAAGGCGTTTTCTGGACGCTTTGGTTTTGACGTGTTGGAATCTCGCAAATTCAAACTGTTCGTCAAGAACAAAGCAACGGGAAATGCCTCATGAAGGTGTAGTTATTACACAAATCATTGATACTGGACAGTTAGAAGTATGCCCGTTTCTCAATGAGTATTGTTGTATATATACCTCTCGTGGGGCTAATCCGCGTTGCTCGTTTCGACGAACAGGGCAATGCGAGAGCCTCAACATGTGGAACGAGCGACAGGAGCTGGCTCCACGTTTCTTTTTCTATATGGGATGAGACAAATAAAAATATGGGTCAGTGGAAAAATACTGGGGGCATCGATGCTCGCAGGTAGTTTATCACAAAAACCAAGTTAAACCCTCATTCATAGAATGGAGCCTTTGGCTCTTGAACAATGTATTGACTTTGTCTTCACAAGCAAGCTTGCAAGAC
>JAZLEX010000095.1:0-5577 GCA_045615485.1 Prevotella sp. | reverse complement strand
CGGTTTTACGGTAATCATCCTATGGAACTATTGAATTTAATTATCTATTTTAACCGTATAACCATACAACCTATAAGCGTAGCGACCGTATAACCGATCAAGTTGAGCCTGCGAAATTTGAGTTAAATAGATAGTGTCTGCCTTGAATTTATTCATCTGAATATGCTTCACGTGAACCTATGGCAAGTTTACGGAGGTCGTAGTAACTGCCATTGTAAATATCGAAATCAACGTATCCTTGTATTCCTGGTAATCTACCTACATCGGTATGCTGCCAGAATTTCCATTTTCCAGTATAGTCAAGTTTGTCAACATAGTAATGTGCTATCCAATATGGGTATCTGCTAAACTCTTTGCCTGAAAGATAATCAATCTTGAATTTGTAACTGGTATAGATGATAGGTGGAACACCATAATGCTCTTCGATTATTGTGAGCCATTTCAAAATGCTGTTACGGAATTCTTCAACTGAAACGTTTTTGCCCTTGCGTTCCACATCGAGTACAGGAGGAAGATCGCCTTCCTCAAGTTCAACATTGCGTATGAAGAAACCCGCTTGTTGCTGTGCAGAAGTCTTTGTACTCCAGAAATGATAAGCTCCACGGATAAAGCCATACTCACGTGCCTGATTGAAATTCTCTTCAAAGCATTCGTCTATACGGTTTGAACCTTCGGTACCCTTTACCATGATAAACCTGAGTGGAGCACCATTGATTTCAGCATTGTTACGCAGTGTTTCCCAATCAATTTCTCCCTGATAGTGACTGATGTCAATACCATGGATGGCATATCCTTCGGGATAGTGTACATCACCGAACAATGCTCGCCAACGGAAATTGGAAGGACCTACGAAAAAATAGTAGAACAGAAAAACATACAATGAGAGCACTACTATTCCTCCAATCATAAACGGCACAGACGGCCGTTTATGAAAGAAGAAATAATGATGATGTATGTTTTTGTTTGGCATTACTGCTGTTCTAAAGTTAAAGTCTTTGTTGGTTGGTCACAAACTGCCGATGGTCCCCAATACTGGATTGGACCAGGGTAGAGGTAGCAGGTTTCAAGAGCCCACTTGTCGCGCTGGGCAGCAAATGCCTTGAAAGGAGCACCGTCCAATTCAACAAGAGCCTTGCGGATAACAGGCTTCATCTTGCCATTGCGTTTTTCCATATTCATCATCATAGTGATAGGCACACCACCTGCAATCCATTCTGCAGCAGGAACTGTGGTGTTGCGGATAATGGACATATAGCCTGTCTTTCCGTTTGCAATCAGTCGGCTGGCATTGTAGCCGAGGCTGTAGCAATAGTCTGCATCATAGTTGGAAGGAGCAGCACAGCGTCCTTCATAACCGAAGAAATGATGCTGGGCTGTGAATTTGCCAACATATTTTCCTTCTGCTTTCATCTGGGCAAGTTTTTCTGCTACCATGCGTGACAAGAGTTTTTCTGTTTCAATAAGTGAAACCTGAACATTTCCGTGAGGGTCACGGTCAAGAGCCAACTGCAAAGCAACATCATCAGGGAGTGATTCCAGTACAGCCAGATTCTCATTCGACAGATGAGCCTTTACATATTTTATCTGCTCGTCAACTGAACCAGTTACGTTATGAGCCTCTTCTGTTGAGAGCACATCGTTCAACTCTGAAATAAGACGCTTGATATTTGGAATAAATTCTATCAGTCCTTCTGGAATCAGTACAGTACCAAAATTGTTTCCGTTCTTTGCTCTTTCGGCAACAGCTTTTGCTATGTATGCCACGATGTCGTCAAGGCTCATGTTCTTTGCTTCAACTTCCTCACTGACAAGACAAATGTTTGGTTGGCATTGCAGAGCACATTCCAAAGCAATATGTGAAGCACTGCGTCCCATAAGCTTGATGAAATGCCAGTATTTACGTGATGAATTGCAGTCGCGCTGTATGTTGCCGATAAGTTCAGAATAAGTCTTGCATGCAGTATCGAAACCAAAACTTGTCTCTATTTGTTCGTTCTTCAAGTCACCATCAATAGTTTTTGGGCAACCGATGACCTGTACTCCATACTTCTTTGCAGCATAGTATTCTGCCAATACGCAAGCATTTGTGTTACTGTCATCACCACCGATGATTACCAATGCTTTAATGTTCAGTTCACGAAGGATTTGGATTCCTGATTCGAACTGACCTTCTTCTTCCAGTTTAGTACGACCGCTACCGATGATGTCGAAACCACCTGTATTGCGGTATTGGTCAATGATTTCTGGAGTCAGTTCCATATACTTATGGTCAACCAGTCCGCCAGGTCCCATGAGGAAGCCATAGAGTTTGCTTTCTGGATTCAACGACTTGATACCATCGAACAGACCGCTGATAACATTATGTCCACCAGGAGCCTGACCGCCAGACAAGATGACACCTACATTCACAGGAGCATACGTTTTTTCTTCGCCTGCTTCAAATTCTATCACTGGCAGACCGTATGTGTTGGGGAATAGTTTTTTGATTTCCTCTTGATCTGCTACACTCTGAGTTGGTTTTCCTTCCTTTGCTACAACACCGCCCTGCAAGCCTTTTGGTAATTTAGGCTGATAGGCAGCTCTTTCTTTCTGTAAATTGCTAATCATTTTTTTATTTTATTAAAATTCAACTAAAATTCTGAATACTTGTGCTGGGTCTGCTGCCCAACGTTCTAAAGTCTCTTGTGCCTGCTCAGGTTTTATCACTGCAGTAATGAATTTCTCAACAGGTGCATTGCCACTCTGCATGTACCTTATTACTGCACGGAAATCATTTGGAGTGGCATTGCGGGAACCTCTGATGTCGAGTTCTTTTTGCACAAAATATTTTGTAGTGAACTGCACGTCCTGTTTTGCATAGCCAATGCAGACCACCCTGCCAGTAAAGCCGACAACATCAATGGCTGCACGATAGGTTACAGGACTACCAACTGCTTCTATTACCACATCTGCACCATAGCCTTCTGTGTACTCCATAACTTTCTGTAATAGGTCTTCCTCAGCAGAATTGATGCCGTAGGTAGCCCCAAGGTCTTTTGCAAGCTGGAGTTTTTCGCTACTCAAATCAACAGCTATCACCATTGCTCCACGCTGCACGCTCCGCAGCACAGCACCTAATCCTACCATACCACAGCCAAATACCACCACAATGTCAGTATCTGCCACAGAACCACGTGCTACGGCATGGAATCCCACGCTCATAGGCTCTATTATGGCGCAGTTCTTTGCAATCACCCCTGATACTGGTATTACCTTTTCCCAAGGCAGGGCAATATAGTCGCACATTGCACCATTACGCTGCACTCCAAGTGTCTGATTGTGTTCGCAGGCATTTACTCTTCCATTTCGGCAAGCAGCACAATGTCCGCAGTTGGAATAAGGATTCACAGTAACCACCATTCCTTCTTGAATGGTGTCAGGAACATTCTCCCCAACAGTTTCCACAGTAGCACCGATTTCATGTCCAGGAATAACTGGCTTCAAAGCCATTGTATTCCTGCCAAGGAAGGTATTCAGGTCGCTACCGCAAAAACCGACATAGTTCAGTCTCAGCAGCACTTCATCGTTTTTTATCTCAGGTTTTGGCAGTTCAACGACTGCCACCTTTCTTTCGTCAGTAATCTTTATTGCTTTCATTTATTTTTATGGTTATCGATTCCGGATATTCCGGGCTTTCCGGATATTCCAGATATTCCAGATATTCCGGATTTTCCGGATTTTCCGGGGTCTTTTCATTCACTCATATTTTTTATATAAGGCAAGTTGGGCAGGTTTTTGAAACCATAGAATCGTTCAGCATTTTGCCCGAGGAAAAGGGCTTTCTCTGCATGAGTCATCTCGTCTGTCTTACATATAAAATCATACGACATTTTGTAGGTTATTGCTGTGATGGTGCGTGGATAATCGCTTCCCCACATCAGTTTGTCCATGCCTACCATGTCTGCTGCTTCTTTTATACTGCGGATAGCCGACGGGTAAGGGTAGAACTCGCTATTATAAAGCCATGTAATGCCGCCACTTTCTATCATAACATTCTTGTGGCATGCAAGCATTATCTGCTGCTTCCACGAAGGAGTAGTCACCATACCGAAATGACCAATGGCTATTTTCAGGTCGGGGCATTCTTGTATTATCTCATCAAATTCAGCAATCTGCCGTTCATCGTCTGCAAGACAGATGTCGAGAATTTTTCTTTCCTTTTCCATATCCTTAAATATTGGCAGGAAAGTAGTGAGACTCTCTTTTATTCTATGCGCAGGCATTGCAAATGCAGCGAAGGGAAGCCGTTTGTTGCCCATCATTCCGCAACATAAAAAACGGTCAGGATATTTCTCCTGCACTTCGAGCAGATAGTCATCTTGATTGCCATCAATAATCTCTTGCACAATCACAGCAGCTGCAACCTGAGCATAATCCATGTTGCTGAGCAGCACTTCGGCCGTGTTGTGTCCGTCAATCATGAATGGCGGCAGCATCTGCACTTCCTCGCCGAAAAACATGCTTCGACTGCGATTTGAAGAAATAGCATGTATTGGTTGACCATCAACTACAGCATTCTGTTCCTTCCACAAATGAGCATGTGCATCAATAATAAGGTAGTGTTCCATCGTCTATCGATTTAAACCGTGATCAATAAAATCTCTGACCGCTCCGCATCCACCTTTGTTTGCAGAGACAAAGTCAACATATTTTTTCACGTCCTCAACTGCATCAGAAGGACAGGCTGTAATACCTCCAGCAGACTTTACAGCATTTATGCAAGGCATGTCGTTCAAGTCATCGCCTATGTAGGCACATTCGGAAAGTGTGCCGCCTTGTTTTGCGAGGAACTTATGCAGCGTTTCGAGTTTGTCTTTTACATCTTGAAAACGATGTTTTATCTTTAGTTCCTTACAACGTTCTGTTACAATTTCCGACCAGCGACCAGTGATTACAACAGGTGTAATTCCTCGCTGAGGCAACAATACTGCAATGCCGTAACCATCTTTTATATTGAACGCTTTCATCATTTCGCCATCTACGCCCATGTATATCATGCCATCAGTAAGCGTGCCATCAACGTCCATTATCAGGTATTTTATCATAAGCAAGTAAAACTTTCAATCAGACCGACCACATTGTTATCAGCATCAACAACGATGAGCATGTGAATCATGTGGTGCAGCATCTTTTCAGCAGTATCACTTAATGTAGCATCCTCACGTATGGTTTTAGGGTTAGTGCTCATAATATCACGTACCTTTAGCGTAAAGAAGTTCTCCTTGTTCTTCTGCATAGCACGTCGCACATCTCCATCTGTGACAATTCCTTTTAGCAGCCCTTTGTCGTCTAATACGACGGCAGTACCCATCTTTTTGTCAGAAATCTCTATAATAGTGTCGCTGACAAGATCATCGGGCGAAACTATAGGTAGATTGTCTCTAACCATGACGTCCTTTACCTTTGACAGTAATTGCTTGCCAAGTCTTCCTCCTGGATGGAATTGCGCAAAGTCTTCTCTCTGGAAATTGCGTGCTTCTTCTAAAGCAGATGCAAGGGCATCACACATAGCCAATGTGGCTGTGGTCGAAGATGTTG
>JAZLEX010000094.1:0-14044 GCA_045615485.1 Prevotella sp. | reverse complement strand
GCTTCTGCTTCCATGTCGGCTATCTTAGCTTCAAGTTTTGCAATTCGCTCATCTCTTCGCTTTATCTTGGCCTTAGCATTTTTGAGACTACTTTTGGAACGCTTGGCTTTATCTGTTTTTGCCATTTTATTTACTGATTAAAGTCGTTATTTTTTGACTACAAAGTTACTAAAAATCAGTAACTTATGCAAATTTTCAAAGAACTATTTTAACCAATAAAGTGTTAAAAATCAATAATATAAATGCTAAAAATATAAGCACTTTTGGGTCTCGTCTAGAAAGACGATTTTGAACACCCTACCTCTGGGGCTGGTGATTGGACTACCTCTGCTTTTATAAATCTTATATTCAAGCAACCCAAAATAATATCCGAATTATCCTTGGAAGAGGTCTTTTTTATGCTCTCTGAGGCACAGAAATTAGCTTCAAGGAGTTGTAGTTTTGAAGGAGCCCGAGGAATGATGTCAGATCATTATCAATAAACATCGTTTACATTGAAAATCTATTTCGTCAAATCCATATTCCTGTATTGATTATCGAGATGGTTTTGTAATTAAATTGGTTATGCTTATTAATAAAAAAAACTTCTTGTCAATTGAGACACATATAGACCAGTGTTTGGCAAAAACTACAGAAATCTTTCCAAAGACATATAACATGTGAGAATTTCAAAGAGTGATGAAAAAGAGACGTGTCATACACGTCTCTAAAAACATTTACGGAAGAATGACCCTGGAATCTGTAGCTGCAACAAGAGGACCACGGACTGCGAAAATCTCTCCATATTGGCAATTACACTTATGGCACAATGGAACAATGTACCATCTTTGGTCTTTTGAACCGACTAATTGGACGTGCGCACCATCAGTTGCCTCAGAATGGTCTGTCAAACAATCTATTCTGTGGCATTTGCCAGCTTTAATACCTGTTGCATTTTCCCAGTACTCTATCCAATTGCCCGGACGCTTTCCGTCATGTACGTTTCGAACTATATATGTACTCATAATCATTGTATTGGGTTATTAAAAATTCGGTGACCTACCGATTCCGATACGGTGTACTTTAAGCGTTACATACTATAGAGCTAAAGATTATTTCAGACCATTATGATTCTGTCATTACTGGATATTTATGATTCTTTACTTTCATTACCAACGGTAAAAACACCACCAAAGGTATAATGCTGAACGAGAGTCCTCCGATTGTCCCGACAGCAAGTGAATACCAGAACGGTTGTTCATCAGCCCCATCAATAAGGAAAGGTATCATTCCAAGTACGGTCGAGAAAATCGTGAGGAATATCGGGATTACTTTGTGATTGAACGCACGAAGATAATTACCGCAGTTTCGATACTCACATATAATATAAATACCAGCATTGACAGTCAGACCGCTCAACATAACCATAGCAGCAAATCCTCCCGTCCCAAACGGAACTCCAGTGACATAATAGGTTAGAAACAGCCCAATCATGGATGTAGGAATCAAGAGAATTATGACCAACGCCTGATACAGGCTTTCAAAGAGTATGGCACAAATAAAGAAAATGATAATTGCAATAAGTCCGATGAGCCAATACTGAGTACCTTCGTCTTCATAGAATTCATAGGCAGAATCAACACAGCGGAAACCTACGGGAAACATATTATTGTATCTGTCCTTAATCTGGTTGATACATCTGCCTGCATAGTTATATGAACCAATAATATTAAATGCAACACCAAGGATATATTCCTGATTCTCGCGGGGAATACAGTTCTTAGCTTCCCTTCTGTTGATTTTCATAAAATCACTTGGACGTATGCTTCTGTCTTTGATTTTGATATAAGAATTTTCCAGTTTCCACAAGTCAAAATCCTCAGTATCCGTAGGTCTGATAACAGCATCAATCTTCATTACCTTTCCATTTTTCTGATGCAGTTCTATCTGTTCACAGGGTGATTCAGACAGCATACTGCCTAAAGACTGATGAATGTCTCTTACATTAATACTGTCAAGTGCCAGAGCCTTACGATCATACTTCATAAACAATTCGTCTTCCTGATGTTCATGATTAGGAATTTGAATGATAATATCAACAATACGATTGTTTTGGCTCATATACTGGCACATATTCTCAGCAAACCTATATAATCGGTCATAGTCATAACCTGCAATTACGATTCTATGATCCCTATACTGAAGATTCAGGGAATTGCTGAAACCTCGCTCACTTACACCCCAAGTACTCCAATCAGCACCACCTATAGTAATGACCTTACCTATGACTTTGTTTTCTAACAGGTAAGGGAATCCAGTGTGCAGTGCATCATCCTTGAACTCCACAACAATTTGTGCCCCCCATCTGCCGACACTTGTCTCATATCTCTTGATTTCCTTGAATTGAGACAGGAACGCTTCAACTTCGCTGACCTTGTCGTTCAATTCATGTACACTTCCTCCAAGCGGCATCTGTGCACGGATATTAAGTTTCTTTTTCTCTTCCTTTAGCTTGAATGAATTGGAATCCATACAGTCAATGAAAAGAATCAAGGAGACAGCAAATGCTCCAGCAGTCAAAGCCAACAATACCCATCGCCACACCTTATGTTGGGTAAGGTTAACATACCTGCGGTATATGCGTGTCATACGTACCTTTATCCGTGCAGTCGTGATATATTCATTTCCATGTGCCCGATACCTGGACTGTTCGACCAATGCAGGTGCAAACAATAGGGCGACGAATAGGGCTATAGACAGATTCACAATTACAATAACGGAGAAATCACGTAAATCATGACGCAGATAATCAGGTAGCCAGAATACCACAACCAAAGCACCCACAGTAGTAAGCATGGCGGTAAGTATCCCGATAAAAGCCTTTCGGTCACGATAATAGCTGTAGTGGTCAACCATCACTATGGTAGAATCAATGATAATTCCAAGAGATACAGTAATACCTGCCATGGAATATGGATGCAACCTTATGTCAAGAATCCAATATGCAATTACTGCCAACAATATGTTGGCGGCAAGAGTACATGCTATTATTCCAAGATATTTCCAACTGCGCCCGCTGCTCAGCCATACGAACAGAAGAAGTATGGCAAGAGAAAGGGCTGAACGCAATACCAAAGTATCAAATTCAGACAGTTCCTTTTCTGCCAAGTCATAGACCAACAGAAAATGCAGTCTTGAATTACCGAATCTGTCATGATGGTTGATGACAGGATCCATTGTTTCTTTCACACGTCTGGCAGTTCTGACAATACTTGCATCCTTGTCCGTATAGACATTGAGATATATGGTATTCATGCCGTTTACGCGATAGTAATAGTCTGGCTTGCGTTGCTTTATTTCACTTGACACCAGATTGTTGAGATAGACAATCTTTCCGTCAATTGTCTTTATAGGCACAGTTTCCAACCTTGAACCATCAAAGGATGAAGAAAGCAAAAGCGGCACAAATATCTGACTGCCACGGACTCTTATCGTACCAACTACATTTTCATGTCCGACAAAGTTACCGACAGCAGTTGCAATATCGCTTGCGTACAGTCCATAATTTGCTAATTGACGGGCATCATACGTCAGTTCCAAATACCGACCCGCACCACCGGTAACCTCCACATGGTGTACACCATCGATTTTCTCAATGACATTTTTCAGTTCCCTTTCTGTCAGTCTGCGTATCTGCTCGTCAGGCATATCGGCATTGACCTGATAGGAAAGTATCTGCTGTATGTCATCATTATCCCGCCCCGTGTCAATTTCACCTCCAGAGAGAGTTGGATATGATACCCCCTTAGGCAGCTTGCTGCTGTTCTGACGCAGAAGAGATGCAATTTCAAACTTGACTGCAAACACATCTGCCTTTGGCTTAAGCCTTATTTCGACATGACCGGAACCGAATTCGCTGACTGATGACACGCTCTCGACTCCACGGACAGAACTGACCAAAGCTTCAATCTTGGATGTCACATTCTGCTCTACAACCTTGGCTGCAGCTCCCTGCCACCAATAATTTACGGTAAGCGTGCTACCTCGTTCCTTACGCGGCTCACTTGCGATGTCAAGTCTGGGTACAAGAGCTACACCGATAATCATCAATATGACCATCGTAAGCAAAACTGTGAATGTTGAGATATGCTTCATCTGTCAGAATGATTTCGTTTAGGCAGACCCGTCTGCATAGCCCTTGTAATAATCCAATAGACCAACGGTACAAAGAACAGACTGACGAATGTTCCCACGATCATTCCTATCACAAGCGTTACCGACAGAGGGAACTGAAGGGCGGAACCCATGTCGTTCTTACTCAGGAACGGAACCAGCGCCAGAATGGTAGTGAGTGAAGTCATGACTATTGGTTTCAGCCGTCGGTGTCCGGCAGTCATCACAGAACGGATCAGTGGCATACCGGAACGATACAACCCATTGATTGTGTCAATTTTCAGGATAGAGTCATTGACAACTATACCGCTCATTACCACAAGTCCAATCATAGACATCAGATTAAGTGACTCTCCCATGATTGACAGTAAAATCATGACGATGCACACATCTATTGCAATCTCAGTAAGAATGATAAATGGATGAATCAAGTTCTCGAACTGTGCTGCAAGTATAAAATAAAGCAACAGGACAGCAACAACCATCACGATACACAATTCACCGACCAGTTCCTTACTGTCAAAATAATCACCCGTAAAGACCGATTCCAAAGATGCCTGCCTGTTTCGTTCTAAGTCAAAGCGTTCAATCAGCAACTTATCGTCCTCAAGTGATTTTACATATTCCATCACTTCTTTCACTTCACTGTCAGTAACATCCTCAATCCTTATAGGAACATATTCACCCTCAGTACCTGCACTCAGCCGTTTGAAGTCTTCGCCTTTCGAAGAGGTTACTATATATTCCAAAGGAATATCCACACCCGCAGCATTGGTTATCTGCTGGCATAGTATGTTTTCAGCATCATGGCTGCCTACACCTATAACCACAGGCACACTCTCACCACCGCTGCTAATCTCATAGATATTGTTCCTGTTCATCAATTGCTTCAAACGCCCATACAGTTGCTGGTATGTCAATCCATAATACGCCAGTTGCTCCACATCAACCGTGAAACATAGGTTTTCCTCAGTTGAAAGAGGCTGGATTCCCAAATTCGGGAAACGGTGCATCAGTGAATCGTTTATTGCGGAAGCCAATGCTACAGATGGACGTCCACCTTCTTTCAGCCTAAGCCGTACTTCAAGATCAGGTCTGTCGGTTGAAAAAATCATATCAAACACGTTCGCCGCAACGGAAAATTCCACATTGGCATTCGGATAATGCCTGCTGAGATAGTTTTTTACTGCAGTCTGCACGGAATCAAGAGAACCTGCCGATCCTGTCTTTATGTAGCACACTGCTTCGTCGCTTGTGATGATACGGGTATGAGACAGCATGAATTCCTGATTGCCTGCCATTGTAGTGTATGCTGCCATACTTTGACTGACTTGATTCATTACTTCCTGTACTCTACGGTCGTTCTCCTCAGTAGATATCCCGGTATTCCAGTCAATATACATCAATGAGTCATCATGAGTGATGGCAGGAACGCGCTCCTTACGCATGTAGGGATAAAGGACGAAAATCAGGACAACACAGACTCCGAATGCCGCAAATATCCATTTGGCATTGCGGAAAGTGAAGTTCATTGTCCGTTCATACCAACGAAGCAGGTTCCTGTTGAGCAAATATTGAATACTGCCATTGGGCTTCTTGCTTCGGTTAGAACTGACAATCTGCAATCGGCTCACTAATTTATTGTACCTGGCTCCGTATTTTCCGCATGATGACCTATACATCGAGTAATAATATACAGGAACAACCATTGCGGCAACAAACAGTGAGGCAAACAATGCTATCGTGACGCCCATTGCCTGATCGTAGAACAATGCTCCCGCTGTTCCGCTGAGGAATATCAGCGGAATGAATACTGCACAGGTAGTAAGTACCGATGAAAGCATCGGCAGGAATACCTCTCTTGTTGCATCCACGACCACGGTATCTTCCAATACGCCGTTTGTTGCTTTTTTCAAAGAGTACTTCTGACCGATGTTGTCAATCACTATTATCGCATTGTCCACAATCATGCCGACTCCAAGTATCAGTCCAGACAGCGAAATGATATTGAGAGATACCCCCATTAGGTAAAAGCACTGAAGGGTGAGTATCAACGACAATGGAATCGATATGGTAACAAGCAAGGGCAGTCGCCATCCGCCGAGAAAAAGGAACAGGACTATACATGCCATGACAGCACCAAGTACCAGATTCCACTTCAGATTCATCATACTGAATGAAAGCAGCTGAGTCTGGTCGCGTGTTATTTCAATGTCCAGATCAGGATAGTCGGTATGCAGTTCGTCCATCAGCCCAAGTATGCTTGACTGAAGATCCTCCATCTGTGCATCATTCTGCTTTATTATTGCCATGGTTATGGCATCCCTCCCCTTATTGCGTACAATGGCATTTCTGACCGAAGGAGTCTCAATGACTTCACATATATCCTTCAGTTGCAACAGTCTGCCCTCATGACGCAAATAGATGTTTTCAATATCTTCCACGGACAGAATCTGAGAGTCGAAGTGAATGCTGTAACGATAGATACCATCACGCACACTCAGGGCTTCCAGTACGATATTGTTGTCATTGACTGCAGATTCAATGTCTTCGTCCACAAGTCCAAGGGTTGCCATTTTCCCGACATCAGGCTGTATGACAATCTGGGAACCTATGGTTCCGCTCATGTCAACCATTGCAACTTCAGGCAATTGCTCAATGCGCTTACTGATTACATTCCTGACTAGACGGCTCATCTGATGCAAAGGAACAGACTCTTTATGTGAACTGATGTCAATGTAGAATGCCGGTATATTAAGAGCTCCGATTTTCATCACCTTAGGACGTTCCATCTCCTTTGGCATGGAGCCCATGGCCCTGTCAATCTTTTCATTTACCTCAATAAAGGTAAGGGACATATCACAGCCTGGTTCAAACGACATTGTAATTGTACCGCCATCAATCTGCGACGTGGATTCAATGTCTTTCAATCCAACTACCTGAGACAACTGCTGTCGCATCGGACCGACCATACCCTGTTCTACTTCCCGGGCTGATGCACCAGGTGAAGTCATCTGTATGGTTATTCGCGGAATGTCTATGTCGGGCATGAGGGAAACGGGAATTTTCCCCAGTGCTAAGATTCCAAGCGTCACAATGGCAATAATAATCATAGTGACGGCTATCGGACGATGAAGGAGGCTTGTTTTCATTCGATTATTTAATTGTGGTGATTACTAATAATGGATTATCAGAATACTTATAATTTTTGATTAATTTGTTCAACTCCTTATTATTTAAAGATATTTCAATTTTATGTGAGGTACAATAATCCTGATAGTTAATAATTGTACTATTCGGCACAATCATTACCATTTTACCACAAACTCCTCCGATTGGATATATTAATGTACTTGTGAAAGGTATTTCAATGTTTTGTATCTCTTCATTTATTGTAGCTTGAGTTCCATTAACAACGCTGATTAGTCCAGCCTTGTTTGTATTGAATAGTAATAATGAATCAGTTGACACGATGTTTGCTATTGTCCATATTTTATCAGAATTGTGTTTTATAAACAAACTTCCACTCATGTCCTTACTTTTATCATAATCAAACCACAAGTCTCCGAAATCAACAACATTCTCACTTTCTATTATATCATTATTAATCTTGTAAAATTTATTTGAAAAGGGCATTGAAACGTAGCAGGTATTCCCATCACTATTCATTGATTTTCCCATTCCCATTACCCCATGAATGATTTCGGTCTGTGAAAGTAATGTTTTGTACTTTCCATCTAAATGTCTCTTATCATATTGTCTTAATTCAAAACCATCATTACTTTTACATAAGGCATAAAGGAAATTTCCAGAGATGGCTATTTCATAAAACAAGTCATCAAATGAATATGATGAAATAACATTCAATGCAGCGTCAAGTACCAGTATTTTGTAAGAAGCATCACAGTAAATATATATTAAGGAATCCATTGGGTCTACTGTTGCATCCATGATTCGGATATATTCCATTTTGCCTCTTCCAATCAAAGGCTCTGTAGAAGACTCGAAATTTCCTTTTATGTCGAAACTCAACAGTTTATTGTTTTTTCGATCTACTATATATATATTCTCATTTAATGACAGTACCCTGTCAACTCTGCCAATAACTGATTTAGAATCTGAAGACATAGGTTTAACAATACGAATACCATCCATAATGTCTGATGATAACGTAACGTCAGCATTGTCATTTACTACTATCTCATTTTGTACATAGTGAGAAGACGCACATGAGCAGAGTAATACCCAACATGCTAAGATATATTTTATCAATGTTTTAAATGTCATTGTCATAAAGAGAGTATTTATGGTATTGTTCGCCCAAACAAACCGATTCTTTCGTTGATTTCGTTATTATATCAAAATATTGATTATCATTGCCACTTTCCTTTCCATGTCCTAATCCGTAACACTTCTTGTATGACTGAACTATTACGCAATCAATAGAGTCATGCAAATGGATTCTCAGTGTAGCCTCACCAATCATGATTCCAGTATCATTGTATATAGCTTGTCCCGGACAGTCTGAATTTCCTTGCATGGCTTGTTCGCCTTCATATCCTGCCAAAGCTTCTACATTTTGCATGAGCAAAGTATTCACGTTATTTGTTTCATGACTGTTAATAACAAATGCTCCCACAGTAATACCAATTACCGTGCATAATAACAATGTAGTTGTTTTCTGTTTCATAAAATAATTACAATTGTTAATAGATCTGTATAATTTACTCATTTAATTCTATTCTTCCGTTGCAATCCTCACCTCTGTATCATCCGCAAGGTTCAGGTTGCCCGAAGTGATTACTATGTCACCTTCATGTATTTCAGTCTGCTTCTTTTCGCATCCTGTAATGGCAAAGCTTGTCAGGTTGCTGTATGCTATGTCAACATATGTCCACACTGCATGGCTTGTCTTCCTGTCAAGCATGAAGACCACATGATAGCCGTCACGTTCAACTACTGCTTCCTTTGGAACCACAAACATGTCGGGAACCGAATTTTCAATTATTATCCTGACATTCATACCGTCAATCAATGTCTTGGATGTATTCCTGACTCTTGCCTTTATGCTTATCATGCCACGTTCATCAACGGTAGGGTTGATTTCAGTCACCGTACCGAGAAATTCTTCATCCTCGTTTATGAACGGAGAAACCCTGACGGCAGTACCTTGGCATACAGAAGTAATCTCTGCTTCAAGAATCTTAAACTCAACGTCAAAGTACGACTCATCTATCAAGGTACAGAATTTTTCACCCCTTTGATTAGGGCGTGCTTCAAGATTTGCTATTCTTCCACTGAACGGTGCTGTCAACTGGCAGTCGGATATTGCTGTCCTTGCAGCACGTACAGCAAATTCAGCAGAATAATAGCCGGAAGTCACCTCTGCCCGTTTCAGGACATCAGCAGGTACATCCTTCATTGATCCATCATATCCCAACCCTATGAGTTTGTCCTGCAGTTCTACCTTGGCACGCTGCAGGTCATGCTGTGCCCTGTCGAGTTCCACATTCCTATCCCGCGTATCAGCTACGGCAAGTACTGCACCTGCCGACACCATCTGACCGTTCTTCACATTTACACTCTGAAGGATTTCACCAGCACGCGGACACATCAATTCTGCCTTACGGATTGCAGACAGGCGGCCATTGCACAATATCTGCTTCTGGAACGTCAGCCTTATAAGCGACATTGTATCCACTTCCACGACAGTCTGTTCCAGTTGGGCAAACTCATCCTCGGTTTCTTTCTCTTTTTCCTTATTGCCACATGATACGGTGGCAATGGCAAGACCGACAGTCAATGCTAATAATGTCTTCTTCATATCTGGATAATTATTATATTTTAGTATTTGAATTAATAATGATTTATCTATCGAACTTTTCTTCCCGTAACTGAATGTCGCATCCATTTATCCAGTCATACAAGGTTGATTTCTGAAGATTGTAATAATCTGTCCAGAACGTGTTCAGTTGTGAGATATACTGAGCCTTTGCAGATTCCAGTTCCTGCTGCGCCGTATTCAGATCAGTCACACTGATTGCGCCTGTTTCAAAACGCCGCCTGGTAATTTCATATCGTTCTTCGGCAATCTCCTGTGCCCTCAACGCATCATGACATTGCTGTGGCTGCATGTTGAACTGAATGACTCGCCTGCGCAAATCCTGCACATAGTCCTGGTGAGCCTGCTGCTGACGGGTTCGCGTAACCTCCAGCTGAGCCTCAGCCATCTTTACGCGTCCATGGCTCACGCCCCAGTCAAAGATAGGCAATGACAATGTCAAGCCGACAATCTCATTGTCACGTAGGCGGCTATATGCAGCCGTGAAGTTATTGGCAGACTGGGTAAATCCAAGCTGTCCGCTCAGGGTCATCTGTATGCCTCGGCTTGACTTTGCCTGTGCAAGTGAACGTTCTGCTTCAAGCATTTCAAGCTTTTCTTCATGGGTATGTGATGAATTGGATATTGCCTTCTGCAGTACTTCATCGGCATTGACAAGCAAATCAGGCACGGTATATGGCGGAACAAGCTCTGCATCGTCATAGTCAGTCACCATAAGATAGGAAAACAACTCATACATGGCATCATCAAGTGCCAGACGGTTCTTGTTTACGGCGACACGTGCATTGAGCAGGGACAGTTCCATCTGAAGTACTTCGCTCTTGGTTGTAGTTCCGAGTACAAGACGCTTCTGTGCCATATCATATAGTGCTTCACGGTCTTTCAGGTCACTTTGGCTTTGCTTGTACTGCGACTGGGCAGACAGGACATTGAAAAAGTAGGTGGTAGTAGTGATTGCTATGGTCTGCATGGATGTGAGATATGTCTTCTGTGCTATCTCATATTCAACAGGTGCAGTCTTTTTCTCCCATTTCAGCGAATTAAAGGTTCTGAGAGGCTGAGTGTAGCTTATGCGAAGTGGCTGCGAGTTGTACGTTTTCTCATTGTAAGTGAACTGGTCAAGACGATAGAGGTATGACTGCAGCGATACGGTTCCTCCAGTTGCTGCAATTCTCTGATCCACCGATAGAGTAAGGCTGTTTGAGAGAGTGTTGTTGCTGACGTATGAAACCTTTCCATCTTCATAGTTTCGTGCCTCCACTATAGAGTGGTCAAAATTCAGCAGTCCACCACCAAGGTTTACGGACGGCAACAGTTCAGCCTTAAACGAACGAAATGTCCAATAGCTTGCCTGATAAGAAAATTTAGCGAGTTTTGCATCGTAGGAATTCTCTTGGGCTATTTGTATGGCAATGGGCAATGTCAGTTGCTGAGCATGGGAAACTGGCGAGAATGTCATTATTCCCCCCAATAGCATATATCTGTATTTCTTGATTATTGAATACATATTTTCAACTGCATGTATTCTTGTTGATTTATCATTTCTTGGACACCAACATTTCATGCTATCAAGAGAGATGTTAACGTAACTTCCATACATTTTCTTCATGAGTCTATTTGTCTCATCATTGGATGAGCAGGAACATATAATTATCAAGAATATAATAGCAATAAAAATCCGCTTCATATCATTTTAATTTTACCATCATTATCAATGGAAACTTGAATTTCTTTTCCATAATATCCAGCATGGTTTGTTTAGAAGATTTTCTAAATGGCTCTGCATCAGAGTACGAATCTCCTTCCGTATTTTTCAGCAACAACCGATCTACATCTTCTTCATTAATGAGATAACATAGTTTGTCATTTGCTACAAAAAAATCACAAACCGGACAATATCCACTGAATATTGGTCCAAGCGTAGTATTATATGTTTTCCCATTGGAAAGATTCTTGACAAAATGGGAACGAGATAAGTTATATGCATATCCCACATGCATAATTGAGTCCGTCAAATCAAATTGATCTATAAATTGAACACCCTTATGTTGGTAAATATGTGCAAATGTTCCATCATCCATACTTTTCTTTACTGTTTCATGCGGTACAAATTGATTGCAAAAATCGATTTTAATTGTATAGTCTATTTGTTCATTTGAAAAAACCAAAATAGAATCGGCAAGAAAAGGCACATACGATATTTTCTCTTTATCTTTGTAAATAGGTCTTCCTATAAAAGGCAGCTTGGAGTTGTTTAGTGATGGCAAAAAAGACTTGATATAATTACCTTCTTTATTAAATAAAGACAGTTGGGTACCGCTTACATCTTTGCCATTTGCGTCAAAACCATTTTCAAAACACCAAAAGTATGTTCCATATTCTGTTACAGCAAAACTTGCAGGTACGTTATTATCGATTTTTTGTTGTTCTAGAAATTCTCCCCTGGAATTAAATTTAAGTATTCTGCAGGAACTTCTTTCATAAACATAAGCTATACCTGTTTTGTCATCAATACTTAAAGATACAGGTTTACTAATATATTCGTTCCTTGCATGTCCCACTTTTCCCAATTGATTTATAAACGCCCCATCTATACCAAACATTAAAACTGTTTTATTAACTTCAGTATCCAATATGTAGATATGTCCATTCACTATCTGAATATCTTTTGCCATAATGGTTGATACACTTTCTGGCAAATCTAAAGAGACCACATCAACGATATCATATTCCGAATCATTCAACATTTTCTGTTCAGATGGATTCACAGTTAGATGTGTAGATTTGTGTGGTTCCAAACAATATTCATTATTACCTGTGCATGATGTTATCACGATCAATAAATATAATAATAGAAAATTCTTGTTCATTTCTTTAGCAATATGTATATTTAACAATGGATATGCCATATAGAATAACCATATGGCATATCCTTTCCTTTTATGAAAATTATTCCGTTTAGTTATGACAAGCCGCACTTCCTAATTTATTGCCGTTGCAATCTGTTTGCTCTCTTCTGTCACAAAAACTAGTAGTCCAATCGCGTACACATACTAACTTGTCTTTACCAGAATAATTTGTAGTAGTATAGCTACTACTACCTCCAGATATATTAAAACCAATAGGAACACCTTCAATTGGAAAGTCAATGCCAATTCCCATGTTAGTATTAGTACTGGCAGTTGTCTGTGATGTCATACATGGTTCAGGTTTCATTGTGGAAAAGGCCTGAAAACAATCACTCACTAATTTATCCCAAAAAGAGTCTGCCTGTTCGTCAGATGTTTGAGCCAATGCTTCAATATTCTGCATAAGCAAACTATTGTCCTGGACTCCATAAGAATCAGAACTTTGGTAAGCTGCAAAACTTGCAACAGCTACCACAGCGGCAGTAATGCCACATTTGATTGATTTTTTCATTTTGATTAATTGGTTTTTAAATTAATTTATCGGCTGTTATGCATCACAGCCTCGTTGATTGGATTGGTTTCCTACCGAAAAATGGCGTCCCGCATTCCAATTGTCAACCATATACCCTGCATGCATAAGCATGATATATTGCGCATATATATATTCAGATCATCTTTTCATCACATGATTTGTTTATTTTGTTTGGATACAAAAATATGTATTATTGGTTTTTTATATAACTTTGGATAAATCATATTTATAGATTCTATTATCTTTATCAATACCATATCGGCACTTATTATTCGTATTAAAGGTAAAATAACCAATTTGCTCATTTGCGACAAAAGAATAAATCAAATTACCCGTCCAATCAAAAAAGCAAATAATAGGCTGACAAGTATCCATCTGGTCGAATTCATGCATAGTATGCTTGCCATCACGACTCAGAATAATATAATCATCTGTTACATTAAGAAATGTATAATAAACCTTTATCTTTTCCTTAAATCCGCAGCCTAAATATTTGGTCAATTCAAAATAAATACAGGTATAAGATAGGGAACGAACGAGCGACTTTTTGGGGGCGTTATGGCATATCTTTGGAATATTTTGCGCCCATCGCAAAAGTATGCGTACAAG
>JAZLEX010000093.1:0-11708 GCA_045615485.1 Prevotella sp. | reverse complement strand
TAATGGCTCGTAAGAGACATCTGCAACAATCCCAAGGGGTTTTTCTGGTTTTTGTCTAAATAAACCGCATAACCGTAACGTTAAAAAATCATAATTATCAATTGTCAATTGTCAATTATCAATTAAAAAACAAAAGTTTTTCCTTATCTTTGCGGCGACTTAGTGAGCCCATTGTTGGGTGAGGTGGGTCAAATCTTATTGGTTTCGGCAGATGCTCGCATGAGCAGAAGCCGATGAAAAGACGTAAAGTCGTTATCTTCTGTACGCAAATCTGGAAAATTTGAAACTTACAAGAAGATGGTGCACTGAGCGTCACGCTGAGATTATATTTCAACCAAATATAATCCGAAGCGTGGGCTTATTGAGTGCTAATCCTTGTAAGTGGTATTCCAGAACCTGCGTGCGGGATTGGCAGACAAATTAAGTCACCCACGCTCTTTTCATATCTACACATAAACAAAAACAAACGTAATTCCAGACAAAGGGTGGCAGTCTGGAGGACAGGAACGTATGCTGTAACGAAAGCAACGAAGAATTTTTTTAATCATTTTCAAACAATAAATTTAACCCTTTAAACAACAAAGTTATGAAACAAACTTATCTAAATTCATTTTGCGCAAGGTGTTTAACCTTGCTTGTTCTTGCTCTTTTGAGCACAAATCTCGCGTGGGGAGATTTAACTACTTATGAAAAAGTCACTTCTGCTCCAACTGACTGGTCTGGTACATACATAATGGTATTTGAAGGAGAGAATAATAATGCAAACATTTGCAAAGCAGGAGTTGACGCAGCAAGCAACTTTGTTGAAGGAACAATCTCTAGTAGTACTATCACTGGAGACTTTAGCGATTATGAAATAGAAGTAGCAACGTATAGTACGGGATATTCCATTAAAGCACTTGGAGGAACAAATTCTGGAAAATACCTTCAAGGACAAACAAGTGATAATAATGGTACTACGTTTGTGAATTCTGCATCAAGTGTGACAACATTTAGCATTAGTGATGGTGTCGTAACAATAGCAAACAATTCAAAAGTGTTTGCATATAATTCTAATACAAATAACTATAGATGGAGATTTTTTAAGTCTGGCACAGCATCTAGCAATGGTTATTACAAACCTTGTTTTTATAAAAAAGGAACTACTCCTGTAGGCGATGTTGCTCCATCTATCACAACGCAGCCACAAGGTGCAACATACGAACAAAACGCATCAGCAACAGCGTTAAGCATTGAAGCATCTGGCAATCCTGAACCAACTTATCAATGGTACTCAAATACTACAAATAGCACATTAGGGGCAACTGCTATTAGTGGTGCGACTAATAACTCATATACTCCAAGCACCCAGGCAATAGGTACTACTTATTATTATTGCGTTGCTACAAATAGTAAAGGTTCTGCTACTTCTGACATCGTTGCTGTAACAATAACTCCACCTTTTGAAGGTCTAAAATTAGAGTTTGATTTATCTGAAAATAATCTTAGCTTACCTACTTCGAAAAGCACTTCTGTTGCAGGCAATTACACTTACAAATTAAATGAAGTGAATTACATTTTCTCTGTAACAGATGCACAAGGCAATACGGATGGTGGCGTTTATTTTTCTAGTAGTTACACCATGGTGTATGCAAGTAATGCTATAGGATTTCCTAATATACCTGGATACAAATTAGTGAAAGTTGAAGCAACAAATTCAGGTAGCTGTTCAACAACCGTTAATGTGGGAATCAGTTCATCAAGTTCTGAAGACTCTTATATTTCAGGTGGAGATGCTAAAACATGGAATACTCAAAGTTCTACTTACACTTACAACTTGTCGGGTACATCAGAGAACACAGTTTATTATCTCTATGTTACTAATAAAAATGCACAACTTACTAAACTAACTCTTACTTATGAAAAGGTTTCTTCTACAGATGTGACTATCACCGCAGCTAAATATGCAACTCTTGGTTTGCCATACGCTGTGACTATTCCTGAGGGTGTAAGTGCTTATACTGCTACCGTTGAGGGCACTACTGTTACGATGACTAAGATTAGTGGTGGTGTTATCCCTGCTAATTGTGGTGTAATTCTTTATGCAGAAGCTGGTGACTATACATTCACAGAAACAGCTGATGTTAACCTTGCCGTAGATAACAAACTCGTTGCTGTAGTAAGTGGTCCTTACACTTGCACAGTTGATGATGAAGGTTTAGTTTATTATCTTGGTAAGGATACAGACGGAAAAGCAACATTCAAGAAGTTGAACGAAAACGGAACTATCGCAGCAGGTAAGGCTTATCTGAAACTTGATGCTCCACTTTCTGAAGGTGCTAAACTCGAAGTAACATTTGGTGAACCTACAGGAATTGAAAGCATCACTCCAACATTCTATGAAGGAAAGGAAGTTTACAATCTTAATGGTATGAAGGTAAATCCTTCGACTGGCTCAGGACAGGCTTACAAGGGCATTGTTATAGTGAATGGTAAAAAGTATATGAACAAATAAATTATAGGAGAAACGTATTATGAAAAAGAAATATATTCAACCAACTACAAAGGCTGTAAGAGTTCGTATCGAAAACCACATAGCTACAATTTCTGGTGGTGGCGGTGATACTGCCAATGGAACATTAGATTCAAGTGTTAATGGTGATGGTGGTGATGATGTCCTCGGCAAAGAAGACTTCGGTTGGTAATAGGTGGAATGCACCTAATGGCATGAAGCTCCACTCTTATTGGGTGTAGTTTTCATAATGAATTTGTTTTTTGTGAAGAGAGCGGTGCGTGAGCATAGCTCTCTTTTTGAAAAGGATGTGAATAGTTGTCACGATTGTCATTGTCAAGATTGTCAAAATGAAAACGCAAAACTCTTCTAATTCCAAAAATGATTTTGACAATCGTGACAATGACAATCGTGACAATGGGATCATCAATATGAATTAATCCACTGCACACGTTACTCCTTATTTCTTATACACATTATCCACAAATCAGCTACATAATTCCCATACTTCTCCCACCATGAGTAGGAAATAAGTGGGAGATGTGTGGGAGAACAGACGGGGTTAGTGGGTTAAGGGTTAGAGGTTCGGTTAAGACCACATAACCGACAACCTTATCACTAACTTATGTATGTTGTGGATTTCGGTTTTTGTCTAAACAAGGCTGCCCCCAGTTACTGACCACTCGCTACGCTCGCTGTATCGCCCTCTAAGCGAAAATAAGGTATCCATAACTATACAACATACAATATAAACAATACAACATTCCACATTAGAGTCAGCGTCAGAGTCAGTAGTCAATGTCAGTAGTCAGAATGCCAAGGCATTAATTGCTAATTGACAATTGATAATTGATAATTGATAATTGGCAAATGTGGTTATCGTTATGAGCTTGCCCTGAGCTTGTCGATGGGTCATCGTCAGTGTCAGAGTCAGAGTCAGAGTCAGAGTCAGTAGTCAGAGTCAGTAGTCAGAAATAGTACATGCCATCATCTTTCTGCCCAGTCGGCTCGGTCGAGGTTGCGGTAGCCTACGGCTTCAGCAATGTGGTCGCTTTGGACTTGTTCCGAATTGTCAAGGTCGGCTATCGTGCGGGCTACTTTCAGTATCCTGTCATACGCACGGGCAGACAAATTCAGTCGCTCCATCGCCATTTTCAACATCTGTATGCCGTTCTCGTCTGGCTCGGCATATTTACGTATCATCCTTCCTGTCATCTGTGCATTGCAATATATGCCTTTATGTGCTTTGAATCTTGCAGCCTGAATCTCACGTGCCTTGATTACCCTCTCACGAATAGCAGAACTTGGTTCGGAGCGTTCCTTGCTGCTGATTTCCTCAAATGCAACTGGTAGAATTTCACATTGCAAGTCGATTCGGTCGAGAAGCGGACCACTGATTTTGTGCATATATCGATGAATCTGTCCAGGTGTGCAAGTGCAAGTATGGGTAGGGTCATTATGATAACCGCATGGACATGGATTCATGCTTGCAACGAACATAAATGAACTTGGGTATTCAGTGCTATATTTTACCCGTGAAACCGTTATTTTTCGATCTTCAAGCGGTTGGCGTAACACCTCCAAAACATCTTTTTTAAACTCTGGAAGTTCGTCAAGAAAAAGCACCCCATTGTGGGCTAAACTTATTTCCCCAGGCTGCGAATTTGACCCACCTCCGACTATGGCAACCGAAGAAATTGTATGATGTGGAGCGCGGAACGGACGTTGGGAAATAAGTGAGACATTTCGGGTTAATTTTCCAGCTACAGAATGTATTTGTGTTGTTTCTAAGCTTTCATCAAGTGACAGTGGGGGAAGAATCGACGGCAAGCATTTTGCCATCATTGATTTTCCACTTCCAGGAGGACCGACCATAATCAGATTGTGTCCACCAGCAGCAGCTACTTCTAAAGCACGCTTAACATTTTCCTGTCCCTTGACATCAGCAAAATCATAATCAAAAGCTTTTTGCTTATCGAAAAATTCTTTCTGAACATCAATTTTTATTGGCAGAAACTCTTCCTTATCATTGAAGAAATCTATTACTTCAGATAGGTTTTTCATACCATAGACTTCCAGTCCATCTACCACAGCAGCTTCCATAGCATTGACTTCGGGCACAATCAGTCCTTTGAACCCATCCGATTTGGCTTTCACGGCTATAGGCAAGGCTCCACGAACCGAGCGCAGAGTACCATCAAGTCCCAACTCACCAACCATCATATATTCAGCAAGCTTATCGGGCTTAACATTTTCGTTGGATGCCAAGATGCCTATTGCTATTGGCAAGTCGTAGCCGCTGCCTGATTTCTGAATATCTGCAGGCGACATATTTACTGTAGTATCGGCATGGGGAAATTTCAATCCGACATTTAAAAACGCTGCACGAATGCGATCTTGACTTTCCTTTACAGAGGAATCTGGTAATCCAGAAAGGTGGAAATATACACCTATTCGAGTACTTACTTCAACAGTTATGGTTGTGATGTCTAATCCATTGACTGCTGCACAATATGTGGTTACAAGCATAATGTATTTATTTCTTCACGCAGATTGTCTTTTGATACTCTGCGAGCGATTATTTTTCCATTTCGGTCAATAATAATATTGTCGGGCACATCGTTTATCCCTAATGTTTTTACAATTGGCGTTTCCCACATTTTGCCACTACAGATGTCAGGCCAATCCACATTACACCTTGTTCGTGATATTTGGCAATTATATTTGCTTGCATCTAATGAAATGCTGAGGATTGCAATTTTATCACCAAATTCATTTTTCAGTTCCCTTGCCTTACGAAGCATTTCCTCACCATCATAACTCCATGAGGCCCAAACAATAATCAGTCCAACTTTTCCTTTGCAGAAGTTTTGGGTTACATTTTTTTTGTTTTGATCCTTTACGGAAAATTTTGGCAGTCTTGATGATATTGTCGCTTGTTGAAGGTTTGCTATCTGATTCTGTAACTGTTTAAGTGAAATGTCATCAGGACGAGCAGCAGACGTTTTCTTGATTAGAGTGTAAGCAGTCTTGTAATCAGGTGTTTGTGTAGCGATAAAATATTTGGTTATCAAGTATTTACAAACATACGATTCAGGATGGTTTGCAACAAAAAGTTTCACTTCTTTAAGGATATCAGGAGGAGAGCTGCCATCTATGGATTCCCGCAAATCTGCCATAAGGCTATTTTCTTCAGTACCTTTTATTTTTATTTCCTTAAGATGCGTGGCATCTGCATGTATTGATGCTTTCCTGCCAGGTTTACCAAATACTACTTGTTCGGAATAGTTTGGAAATACCAAGTTGAATGTTGCTTCTTTATCTAAATATGTCTGATAAGCAAACCTTCCATCCTGCACCTTGATAGTATCCATCTGACTGGTACCACCATCCGTACTATAGATGTAAAATTCTCCTTGATTAAAATTGCGAAAACGTCCTTCTATCTTAAATGAATCCCCACTTTCAGAGCATGAAAAAAAAAGAAATGCTGAAAATAAAAATGAAAATAACTTGTAGAACATAATGCACAATTAATGTACAAACTATAACTCTGACTCTGACGATAACGATAACCCATCGACAAGCTCAGGGCAAGCTCATAACGATAACCACATTTGCCAATTATCAATTATCAATTGTCAATTATCAATTAATGCCTTGGCATTCTGACTCTGGTGCCGCGAGCGGGACTCGAACCCGCACAGCCATCACTGGCCAAGGGATTTTAAGTCCCTCGTGTCTACCAATTCCACCATCGCGGCATCAATTTGCGCTGCAAAGATAAGAAAAAACTTTGTTTTTTAATTGATAATTGATAATTGACAATTGACAATTAAGATTTTTTAATAAAAAACTCGATCTATGCATCTATATTTGCGTAATGGGCATTCTTTTCAATAAATTCACGACGTGGCTCTACATCATCGCCCATCAGCATTGAGAATATTTCATCAGCCTGTGCTGCATTTTCAATATTCACCTGTTTCAGCAGACGAACTTGCGGATCCATTGTGGTTTCCCAAAGCTGTTCTGCATTCATTTCTCCAAGACCCTTATAGCGCTGTGTATGAATACCTGTTTCTGTACCATCTCCATATTTATCCAAGAAACGCTGACGGTCAGCCTCTGAATAGCAGTATTCACTTACCTTACCTTTTGTGCAACGATAAAGTGGAGGGTTGGCTATATATAGATGTCCCTGCTGTATGATTTCAGGCATATAGCGATAGAACAGTGTCATAATCAGTGTGTCAATATGGCGTCCATCGACATCGGCATCGGTCATGATTATTATTTTATCGTAGCGCAGTTTGCTGAGGTCAACAGCATTATCGTCGCCTTCCAATCCAAAGCGTATGCCTATGCTCTGTATTATATTCATAACCGATTCTGAATCGAACACTTTATGGCGCATAACTTTTTCAACATTCAAAATCTTACCTCGTAATGGCAGAATGGCTTGGAAGTAGCGATCGCGTCCTTGCTTGGCAGAACCACCTGCAGAATCTCCCTCGACAAGGAATATTTCGCACTCATTCGGGTCTTTGTTTGAACAGTCAGCAAGTTTGCCTGGCAGTCCTCCGCCTGTCATAGGGCTCTTGCGCTGAACACTTTCACGAGCCTTACGGGCTGCAATACGTGCCTGAGCTGCAAGTACCACCTTGTCAACAATCAGTTTAGCTTCTCTTGGATGTTCCTCAAGATAGTTTTGCAGAGCCTCGCCTACTGCTTGCTGCACTGCGCCAGCAACTTCCGAGTTGCCGAGTTTGGTCTTTGTCTGTCCCTCGAATTGCGGTTCGGCCACCTTGATTGAGATTACTGCCGTAAGACCTTCGCGAAAATCTTCGCCAGAAATTTCTATCTTGCCTTTTTCCAATGTTTTGGCAACCTGTGCATCGTTGTCGGCATATTTCTTCAGCGTACGAGTCAGTGCCATACGGAATCCCTGAAGATGCGTACCTCCTTCAATAGTATTGATATTGTTGACGTATGAATGCAGGTTTTCGCTATAGTCGGTATTATACATGATTGCCACCTCAATAGGAGTGTTCTGCTTTTCGGTCTTTATGTATATAACATCGTTGACAAGATGATTACGGTGGCGGTCAATGTAGCGCACAAAGTCTTTCAATCCACCTTCCGAATAGAATGTTTCCTGTTTTGTGTTTCCCTCATCATCAGGACGTTTGTCGATAAGTGTGATTTTTAATCCTGCGTTCAAATAAGCCAACTCACGCATGCGAGCAGACAATATGCTGTATTTGTATTCTGTGGTAGTAAAAATTGTTCTATCTGGCCAGAACTGTTGGCGAGTGCCTCGAAGAGTTGTTTCTCCAACCACCTTGACAGGATAGAGAGCAACACCCTTTTCGTATTCTTGCTGATAGATTTTGCCATCGCGGAACACCTGTGAGGTCATGTGGGAAGAAAGAGCATTAACGCAAGACACACCCACACCATGCAAACCTCCCGACACCTTATATGAACCCTTGTCAAATTTTCCACCAGCATGAAGCACTGTCATAACAACTTCGAGAGCCGACTTGTGCTCTTTTTTGTGTTCATCAACAGGAATACCACGTCCATTGTCAAGGACAACGATAGAGCCATCTTCTTCGATGGTGACTTCTATTTCAGTGCAAAATCCTGCCAATGCTTCGTCAATGGAGTTGTCAACTGTTTCATATACAAGATGGTGAAGACCTTTTTCGGAAATATCACCAATATACATTGCAGGGCGTTTACGTACTGCTTCAAGTCCTTCAAGCACTTGAATATTACTTGCTGAATAATTTTCTGAGCTTTTAAATTCTTCTGTCATACCAGTATTTATTTATTCAAGTTTCGCAAGTTTCTAACTTGCTCACTTATCGGTTTTGCGGTTTTACGGTTTTGCGGTTTTACGGTAATCATCCTATGGAACTATTGAATTTAATTATCTATTTTAACCGTATAACCGTACAACCTATAAGCGTAGCGACCGTATAACCGCTCAAGTTGAGCTTGCGAAACTTGAGTTTATTTACTTGTGTGTTCTATAAATCATGCATAGAACTCATCTACTTTTTTTGGTTTTGCAAAGGTAATAAAAAACTATGTTTTTTAATTCAAAATCATCAAACATTTGCAATTAATTATGTTTTTTTAATAAAAAAGGCTGTCACGCAATGTGACAGCCTTTGGTTTTGGATATAGTGATATTAAATTATTACAATGAATTCACATGACATGCCAAACTTGATTTAAGGTTTGAAGCCTTATTCTTGTGAATAATATTCTTCTTTGCCAGTTTGTCAAGCATTTTCTGAAGAGCCTTGAAAAGTTCTGCTGCTTCTTCCTTGTTTGTTGTTGCGCGTAATTTGCGAACTGCATTGCGCATTGTCTTTGCATAATACTTGTTGTGAAGAGTCTTAGTCTTAGTCTGACGAATTCTCTTAACAGACGATTTGTGATTTGCCATTTTTTATTCTTTAAACTTTTAATTTCAATTATCAAATTGCAGCCTTACTGCCTTGTAGCCTCTAGGAGAGTCGAACTCCTCTTTAGAGAATGAAAATCTCTCGTCCTAGCCGATAGACGAAGAGGCCATTGCTAAAAAGCGGGTGCAAAGGTAAGAAAAAAGTTTAGAGTTTAGAGTTTAGAGTTTAGAGTTTTAATGTTTTTTAACTAAAATATATGCTAAAAAAAGAATATTAGCACCAAAATCCATTTTTTCTCTACTTTTGTGATATGCTTATTCAACTTTCGCAAGCTCCAGTTGATCAGGAGTTAAAGGAGTTAAGGAGTTAAAGGAGTTAAGGAAGACCCTCTAAATCTCCCTTAGGGAGACTTTGAGTCAGTGTCAGCAGTCAGAGTTAAATTGTAAAACCGCAAAACCGTATAACCGCAAAACCGTAAAACCGCAAAACCATATGCTTATTAAAACCAAAGGAGTGATATTAGGTTCCATAAAATATGGTGACAACTCATGTATTGCCACTATATTTACACAATGTGATGGAATGCTTTCCTTTTTATACAAAAAAACATGTGGCAGAAAGCATATTGCTAATAGTGCCATGTATCTTCCAATGACTCTGCTCAACATTGAATTCAACTATCGCAGTAACCGCAATATACAGTATTTTACGGAAGTGTCAATGATGTCGGATGTGCAAAACACCTGCCTGCAGAATTCATATAAGAATGCAATAAAAATGTTTCTTGCCGAAGTGCTCAGGCATTCCTTGAAAAAGGAAGTGGATTGCTCGCTGATTTTTGAGTTTATTGAAAATAGGATTGGGTGGCTGAATGATGCAAAAGACAATTATTCTGATTTCCACATCAGCTTCATGCTGGATTTGCTGAAATATTTGGGTTACGACCCCACCTTTGATTCTGATTTTAAAATAAATCTCCGTACAAGAAACCGAGATGAACGGAATCATTGTACGGAAATATTATTAAACTATTACAAGCAGCACATCCCTGCTTTCCCTGACATCAAGTCGTGGTATGTGCTCAAGGAAGTGTTCGACTAAAATATTCAACTTTCGCATGTGCTCAAGTTTTAGGTTTTGAGGTTTTAAGGTCTTTAGGTTTTGAGGTTTGGCTATCTCTAACGAGTAGATGGTAATCTCAACCTTATAACCTTATAACCTTATAACCTTATAACCTCATGACCTTATAACCTTAAGACCTTAAAACCTTATAACCTATCAAGTTGGAGCTTGCGAAACTTGAGCTAAAATACTATTTTCCCACTATTATCTTCATAGTTGGCAGCCTCCCTGCTTGCTTGAGTTGCAAAAGAAGGTATAGCATTTGTCTTTATATTTTTCAAATTTTCCAGCGTGCGTTTGTATGTTGGAACATCGTCAACCTGTTCGATTATCTGATCATTATCCAAATCATCGAGTTCATAGATAAATACTTTTGGTTTACGCTTATATGGAGTATTCATATCAGCACCATAATATTTTTCTCTACGCGTTCTGAGATCGGCTTCCTGCTGTTCAAGTATAGCCCTGCGTTCAGCTTCTTCCTGAGCCGACCGACTGGTGCGTTCGTCCATACCAGAAATACTATCAAGTCCATAGCCTGTAGCTATAATTGTAACCTTGACTTGTCTTCCCAAAGAAGGATCAACGGCTAACCCCCATTTAATTTCGAAATCTGTAAATTTGGACATAAACTCATGAACATCACCCATTTCTTCCATGGTGAGTCCATTGGTTGTTTCCTTATCGTTGCTGAAACATATTGACAACAGAATCTTTTTGGATGAGAAAATATCGTTATCATTGAGCAATGGTGAATGCAAAGCATTTTCAATGGCCTTTTTCACACGTCCTTCGCCTTCAGCATAGCCAGTACTCATTATTGCCACACCGCCATCTTTCAGCACGGTTTTCACATCATTGAAGTCGAGATTTATCAGTCCATGCACAGTAATAATTTCGGCTATACTCTTTGCAGCAATGCTCAATGTGTCGTCGGCTTTACCAAAAGCATCTATGACTGTGAGTTGAGGATATATTTCCCGCAACCTTTCATTATTGATTACAAGCATTGCATCAACGTTTTTCGACATAGCCTCAACACCATTCAGTGCCTGGTCGATTTTCTTATCGCCTTCAAAACGGAATGGAATAGTTACTATACCGACAGTTAAAATATCCATCTCTTTGGATATTCTGGCTATAACAGGAGCAGCACCTGTTCCAGTACCACCGCCCATTCCAGCAGTGATAAACGCCATTTTCGTACCGTCGTTTAACATTTTTCGTATATCTTCCACACTCTCTTCAGCTGCTGCACGAGCCTTTTCTGGTTTGTTTCCAGCACCCAGCCCTTCTGTTCCGAGTTGAACCTTAACTGGTACATTAGAATCATTGAGTGCCTGATTATCTGTATTACAGAGCACAAAAGAAACATCGTGGATACCCTGACGATACATGTGGTTGACAGCATTGCCGCCACCGCCTCCAACACCTATAACCTTGATGATACTGTGTTCATTTGCAGGTTTTCCGAAATCCAATATATTCGGCATATTATTCATATCTAACATAGTATTTATTATTTATTCAACTTTCGCAAGTTTCTAACTTGCTCACTTATCGGTTTTGCGGTTTTACGGTTTTGCGGTTTTACGGTAATCATCCTATGGAACTATTGAATTTAATTATCTATTTTAACCGTATAACCGTACAACCTATGAGCGTAGCGACCG
>JAZLEX010000092.1:0-9722 GCA_045615485.1 Prevotella sp. | reverse complement strand
TAAAAGCTCTGTAGGAGCGTAATAACATAGCGTAGTGCGTTAGCGCTACGTAATTGAATCGGTAGTCCTCTAAAGTCCTGTAGGGACGACATAATTCCATATTGTAGTTGTTGATGTTGGTCAGACATGCTCGTTTCCTTGATTCTTAAAAGGCTGAGTAGTTACGTTTGTGGCTCAAATCGGTTAAAATTCGTTAAAAAATTAACAAAATAAACGAAATAAACAGGCTAAACGCCATTTTTGAAATTTACGATTTACAATTTACTAATTATTTACGATTTACGATTTATTATTTTGTTAATTTACTATTTAAATGACTAAACGAATAATTTACGGATTTACGGATGAGATTTTTATTATGATTTTGGTTTGGATTTCGTGGAGCGTAGCGTCGATCCTTAATTAAATCGTCATCAAAAGCGAGGTATTCGAGCGCATTTTTTGTTAGAATTTTCATTAAGGATTTTTTTATCCTGACTAAAATCTAAAACTAAAATCCTCACTAAAATGCGCAACAATGCGTTGCTTCTATGGGACGATTTCTAAGGGATCGCCCTTCGGGCTCGAAATCTTAACTAAAATCTTTAACAAAATCATATTTTACAGATTAATATTATTTACAATTTCCGGGTCGCCTATGACCCATCAGAGTCAGCGTCAGAGTCGGTTTTGCGGTTTTACGGTTTTACGGTTTTACGGTTGTACGGTTTTCGTTATCGTTTTCGTTTTCGTTGTTCAGCGTCAGCGTCAGTGTCAGCGTAAATAAACTTGATTTCCTTCAAGATAATACTTGCTGTGGTGGAGGCGGCGGCTTGAGTGCCGAGTTCTATGCGCATGTCAAGATAGCCATCAAGCATGGTTTGCCTGTTTTCATTGCCAGGAAGAATCTTTGAGAGTTCTTTGCGTATATTGCTGACGGTCATAGTGTCTGCCACAAGTTCTGTGACAAGTTCACGATTGACAATAAGATTAACCAAGGAAATATATTTTACTTTCAGGACTTTCTTTCTCAACCAAGCAATGAATTTGCCGACTGGTGTGTAGTAGCAAACCACCTGTGGAACATTGAACAATGCCGTTTCGAGTGTGGCGGTTCCGCTGGTCACCAATGCTGCTACAGAGTGAGAGAGCAGTTCGTATGTGCGGTTGTAGCATATCTGCACATCGTCGGTGAGATAACGCTCATAATAGGATTTTTCTATACCTGGAGCACCTGCTATGACGAACTGATAGTCAGGAAACGATTTTGCTGCTTCGAGCATCATCGGCAGATTGTCTTTGATTTCCTGTCTGCGACTGCCAGAAAGCAGGGCTATTACAGGCTTATCGCTTGAGAACTGCAAATCGTTTGCTCGTTGACTATCGTCTTCCTCCTTCGCACCTCGGCATAATGAAAGCAAGCTTTCCTTCTGCACTCGGTTTGTCGTCAGTTGGAAATTTGCAACTTCCTCTACGGTAGGATTACCTACATAATGGATTTTGTAATTATGTTTCTCTTCAAAGAACGGGACTTCGAATGGAAGAATCGAGAATAGTTTGTCAATGTCGCGCTTGATGTTCCTGATACGGTATTCTTTCCATGCCCATATCTTTGGTGAGATGTAATAATAAATAGGTATATTGGTGTGTGCCTTAATGTATTTGGCTATGTTGAGATTGAATCCAGGGTAGTCAACGAGTATCAGCACGTCGGGTTGCCATGCGACAATATCCTGTTTGCAAGTTTTCATGTTGCCAAGAATTTTTGGCAAATGCAGCAAGACTGGAACAAAGCCCATGTATGCTAATTCTCTGTAATGCTTCACCAATCCACCATGCGCAGCCTGTTGCATCTGGTCGCCGCCAAAGAAACGAAATTCGGCATGAGAATCCTGCTTTTGCAATTCTGCTATCAACCGGCTTGCATGCAAATCCCCTGAAGCTTCACCTACTATGAGATAATATTTCATCCAATTTCCATTCTTTTAACATCTTGTAGTCCGTTACGTCGATTGTGGTTGGGGTAATGGCTACATAATTGTGGTTCAATGCCCACTGATCGGTGTCTTCGGCATCAGGTTCATCGTTTGAAAGATGCCCCACAAGCCAATAGTAGTCGAAACCACGCGGATGAGTGCATTTGCTGACTTCGTTGACCCAACCTCCAAACGTCATGCGACACATTCTGACACCAGCAAATTTTTCGGTTTTCGGGAAATTCACGTTCAGGAATGTGCCATGAGGCAAGCCTTCTGCCAAAACTTTCTTTACTATGCTCTGGATGTAAGGACGCAATGGTTCGAAGTTTGCATCTTTATCGTAGTCACAAAGTGAAAAGGCGATTGAAGGAATACCCTTCATGCAACCCTCCTTTGCAATCCCTACAGTACCAGAATAATGATTGTTTACTGTAGAGTTGTCACCATGATTGATACCACCAATGACAAGGTCGGGCTTACGACTGCATAGTTCGCTGTAAGCAAGTTTTATGCAGTCAACAGGTGTTCCGTTGGAATAATACACCTTCACACCATCCTGCACCTTTTGGTAGCCGTTTTCTGTGAATGAGAGTTTCAGTGTAAGATATTCCAAACCAGAAAATGCTGTGGAATATCCTGACCGTGCAGAATCGGGGGCACATACTATGACATCCCCAAATTCTTTCACCATGTCTATCAGACAGTTTATTCCTTTGGCTCTAAAGCCATCATCGTTTGATATAAGTATAAGAGGTTTGTACATATTTACGGTTTTACGGATTTACAATTTACAATTTATTTACAATTTAGTGAATTTACAATTTTACTCTGACACGGACTGCTGACACGGACTGAACAACGTAACGATAACGAAAACGATAACTCAAAGTCTCCCTAAGGGAGATTTAGAGGGTCTCCATTACAATTTTTTCAATGATGTTCTGACGAGGATGAAGTTGATTGGTACTACTATACATAAAACTGGTATTGGTGCGTAATGACTGTCTATGCCCAGCCATATAAACAGATTGAGCAGGGAGATGTGCAAGAGATAGTTTGTCAGGTGACTTGCTGCAAATCCGAATCCTTTTCTCACCGATGGTTTTGTGCGGAAGGTGAAGAAGTTGGAAAGGATAAAGTTCATGATAAAACTTAGTGCGTAGCCTATTGTATATGCAATTGAGACGTTTATCCATTGCATCAGCAGCAGGTAGATTCCATAATGGCAAATGGTTGCCAAGCCGCCGACTATACAGAAACGGAGCATTTCTTTTATTTTATCATTGCAATTTTGCATACAGCACCCTTACTTCCATCGCTGTTTGTTGTAAGCACAATATAAACACCGCTTGCTACACGCTTACCGCTCCTGTCGCATCCGTTCCAAGTGAATGTTCCTCCATTGCTTCTGCCTTCTGAGACAACATAACCTGCGGCTGAACAGATTTTGATTTGTGCATTGGATGTGAGTCCAGCAATAGTAATCAGTCCATGATAATCTGACACAACAGGGTTCGGGTATGCCCAAATCTTATCTTTTTCCAAGCCTGACGATGGCTCTGTGGCATCACAGATGTATGAGCATAATCCCTTTTCTGTGCCTAAGAATATTTCGCCAGTGGTTCCGTTATAGGCTATCGACTCGATGTTGTCGGCAAGCAGCGGACTGTTTTCAACTGTGAAATTGTTGAGTTGGGCGATATTGTCGGCACTTATTTCAAACACACCATTTGAACTTGTGGCAAACCATTTTCTGTTGGCTCCATCAATGGCTATACCTGAGATATCGACTCCATTCAGAAGATAGTCGCCCAAGCCTGACCCATCGTTGCGTGGCACTATGACCTGCTCGAACACAGGGTTGCTGCTTTCAAACTCTGACTGTTTGAGCAACAGCGGACCAGCATTGGTTCCTATCCATATATCTCCGTTTTTATCTTCTGCGATGCAGTTGACATAGATTAGTTCGATTTTAGTATTGTTCTGATTGATGAATGTCTTGTAACTTTTCAACTCATTTGTTGCTATGTTATAGCAATAGACCGAAGGCACATTCCAATGTTTGTTGCAGAACCACAGATTGCCACGGCTGTCGGTTATCATGCTAACAACATTTGCCAAAGAATTGTCACCATCGCAGAGTTCGGCGAAATAATGGTTGTTCCATGTTTTCTCAGCAGTGAGTTCAAGCAGGTTTATCTTTGGTGCAAGGCTGTTGAAGCACCAGAGATTTCCCATTTGGTCGAACGACACTGCTTGCACTATTACATAATTCATGTTTCCTGGAATAGCCGATTTGAGAGGGGTGGATTGATCCTCGGTGTAATGTTTTACGAATTTCCCGTCCGAAAATTCATATATTCCTGTTCTGCCGCTACTGATAACCCTTGCAGGATTGGTAGGGTCGATGTCGAGTGCTTTGGTGTCAAGATAGTCGTGTCCCACTATGGTGTCGAGTCGGTCTTGGAAGATTTGCCATGTACCGTCTTCGTTGAGCACTTGTATGGTACCCTCTCTCACCAATTCGGCACCTCCAGTGTCATAACCACCACCGCAGGTATAGAGTTTGCCATTGTGCATCTTCATGAATCCGAAATAGTTGTATTTCGGTGCTTCTGGTTTGATATTGCTGATGATGGTTTCGAGTTGCCCACCATAACTCTTTGCGGCAGAGAGGCAGCCATCGTTTTTGTTTTGCCAATAGCATTTGCTTGTCTTGTCATAGACAACGTATGATGTGCCGTTGGCTTTGAAGACGCTGTCGTTCTTGAAACTGCCATTGAAGACTTCTATCTCGCCTGTATTGGAATTGCCCAAGATGAGGCAATTGTCGTTGAACGAATAATAGTTTTCAGATATTCTGTTTTTGTTTGTTATAAGTTGGCAGGTGTTTTCATTATATAGCCAGAGTTGCTCTTCATATATGCCGCTCAACTGATTGTCGAACACATAAAATCGCTGTGGAGCATAGGCGGAAAATTCTTTCCAGTTGCTTTTGTCAATCAGGTTGTCTTTGATGTTGCCAACAAGTATTTTTTGTTTATAGACAGAAGCATAGACCTTATTATTATATTCTGCCATGCTGATGATGGGCACTCCTAATTTATAGGTTTCGGTTATCTCGGCATCAGCGACATTGAGTTTTATTGCACCAAAATTGGTTGACAGGTAGGCATATTTCCCATAGACATCAACATTGTTTATTGTCTTGTCGTCGGTCATCACTTTGCTGTATAAGTCAGAAATGTTTGTGACATAACCATCGTCATCAATCAAATCGATGTTGCTGTCGGTATATACTACTATCAGTCGCTTTGCACTTTTGCAGTAGGCGATATGCGATATTTCGGTATCGCTGATGTCTTTAACCTTATTATACTCTGTGATGCTCTGGTCTTCTGTGTTATAGGAATATAGGTTTTTGCTGCTTAATACATACACATTTTCTCCCGCAGGGACAATGTCGGTAATGCCGTAATAAGCCAAAAATGTTTTCCAATCACCTATGGCAGCACAGGCAGTTTCGCAAACAAACTGTGCTATGAATATCAACAGGAAAAAAAGAAGTTTTTTCATATGCGGTTATATGGAGCCTCCTCTAAATCTCCCCCTAAGGGAGAGACTTTGAGCCCTTCCCTTTAGGGAGGGGTTGGGGTAGGCTGGTTATCATTGTTCATTATGCATTTTGAGGAAGTTGGAGAGTTCGGAAAGGGCTCTTGCTCTATGGCTGACTTTATTCTTTATGTTTATTCCCAATTCAGCAAATGTTTTATGCTTGTAGCCTTCTGGGGCGAAAATTGGGTCGTAGCCAAAACCACCTTGCCCACAACGTTCTGTGGTTATTTCACCTCTGACGATTCCGTTGAACTGTTTTGTCTCGCCTTGTCTTATTAACGTAATACAAGTGCGAAATTGTGCATTACGGTCGGATTTTTTTTCAAGTTCAGCCAAAAGTTTGTTTATATTGGCTTCTGAATCGTGTCCGTGACCAGCATATCGTGCCGTAAAGACACCTGGTGCACCTCCCAATGTATCTACTTCCAAACCAGTATCATCTGCTATGCAGTCGAAATGGTAATGGTCATAAACATACTGGGCTTTCAGCAACGAATTGCCCTCAAGTGTATCGGCTGTTTCTGGAATATCCTCATTGCATCCAATGTCGCGCAGCGAAAGAATATCCACGGAGTCGCCAAGAATCTCTCTTGCTTCTTCAAGTTTGTTTGCATTATGGGTAGCAAACACTAATTGCGGTTTCATTTTTTTCGGTACTCTAACTTTTATCTGATCAAAACCTTCTCCAAAAACACCAATTACGCTGCTCTGACTAACAAAGGCATTTGGGTCGATCATCTTTATCAGTCGGAAGATGTTTACTCCTTCACGCTTTTTTGCCAGACAGACGATGACTTTCATATCTTTGCCTGAATAATAGCCATGCCCGTCGAGGTATGTCACGCCACGCCGGACTCTGGTGTTTATGGCTTCGGCTATTTCTTTGTATTTCTTTGAAAAAATAAAAAATTGCACGGATTCCCGCGTAGCATCCATCACGTAATCGAGCACTACTGCCTCAAGGAATATGACGCACAAACCAAATACCAGTTTACTGAAATCGTGCCAGATAAATAGTGTGCTGCTGACAATACAGAAATCGGCGATGATAAAAACTTTTCCGATTGAAATGTCGTTGAACTTGTTTATTGCCGCTGCCACAATATCCAAACCACCAGTACTGCCATTGTGCAGAAACACCAGCGCCAGTCCTATTCCATTCAGACCGCAGGCAATGATGATGGACATGAATTCCTGATGTTCGCCCAATATCTTTGGCATCATTCCGTCAGGTCCAGCAAATATCTCCTGGAACACCGACAACAATGTTGACAACATGAAGATGGCATAGATGGTCCTTATTACAAATATTCTCCCAAGAAATTTCAGTGCCATCAACAAGAGAACCACGTTTATGATGAAATATGGATACTGAATCGGTATTCTTGTTGCATAGAATATTATTGCCGAAACACCCGTCACGCCTCCTGTTACAATCTCGTAGGGAAGAAGAAAGACTGTAAAAGAAAAGGCATACATCGCCATACCCAACGTCATGAAGAAGTAGTCTTTTACTTCTCCGACAAGCATTTTTTTGCTTATCTTTAAACTAATGTCTGTAGATTTGTTCATTTCAACACAACATTTACAATTTTCTTTGGTACTATTATTACTTTCACCACTTGCTTGCCTTCCATGTATTTCTTGCTTTGCTCATCGCTGAGCACTGCTTTTTCAATGGTTGCATTGTCGGCATCTGCTGGGAATTTCTTCTGGAAACGTGCCTTGCCATTAAAACTGATTGTCAGCTGCATTTCATTGTCAACCAGATATTTCTCGTCATATTCTGGCCAATGGGCATCACACACACTCGTCTCATTGCCAAGCGCATGCCATAGTTCCTCTGCTATGTGCGGAGCAAATGGAGCAATGCACACCACTATATTCTGCAGCAAAGACTTGTTGCGGCATTTCATCTGCGACAGTTCGTTGACACAAATCATAAAAGCACTCACACTGGTGTTGTATGAGAAATTGTCAATATCCTCACCAACTTTTTTAATCAGTTTGTGAACACTCCGCAACTGCTCTGGAGTTGGCTGTTCGTCGCATGGCAGGAAGTTTCCATCTCTGTCGTAGAACAAGCCCCAAAGTTTCTTCAAAAATCTATGACTGCCATCGATTCCATTGGTGTTCCAAGGTTTGCTCTGCTCAACAGGACCAAGGAACATTTCATAGAGTCTGAGTGTATCGGCACCATATTTTTCGACAATCATGTCTGGATTCACCACGTTATACATACTCTTGCTCATTTTCTCAATAGCCCAACCGCAGACATATTGACTCTGACTTTGACTTTGACACTGACTCTGACTGTAATATTTTCCATCTTCAAGAATAAATTCAGCATCAGCATATTCTGGTCGCCAAGCCTTGAATGCTTCAACATCAAGAACATCTCCGCTTACGATATTCACATCCACATGGATAGGAGTAGTATCGTATTGGTCTTTTAATCCCAACGACACGAAAGTATTTGTGTTCTTGACTCTATACACAAAATTGCTTCTTCCCTGAATCATTCCCTGATTAATCAGTTTCTGGAATGGTTCAGCCTCGCAACTGTAACCATAGTCATAGAGGAAATTATTCCAGAAGCGACTGTAGATCAAATGCCCTGTGGCATGTTCAATACCACCGACATAGAGGTCAACCGTCCGCCAATATTCATTAGCCTCCTTGCTTGTGAGTGCCTCATCATTATGAGGATCCATATAGCGCAGATAGTAAGCCGAACTTCCTGCAAAGCCTGGCATGGTGTAGAGGTCGATAGGGAAAACAGTCTTGTTGTCAATCAGCGACTTATCCACGACCTCCTTCTTCTCCGTATCCCATGCCCATATCTTTGCCCTGCCGAGAGGTGGTTCACCGTTTTCTGTAGGCTTGTATTCTGCAATCTCTGGAAGTCGCACAGGCAGACATTCTTCTGGAATCATTTTTGGCATACCGTCAACATAATACACAGGGAATGGTTCGCCCCAGTATCTCTGACGGGAGAAGATGGCATCACGCAGACGATAGTTCACCTTCACTCTGCCCAATCCTGTTTCCTGTATGTATTCTTTCATCTTTCTGATGGCATCGGGAACCTGCAATCCATTAAGGAAACCGCTATTCATCATAACACCTTCCTTGGCATCAAAACTTTCTTCGCTCACATCGCACCCCTCAATCAGTGGCACAATAGGCAAATTGAAATGCTTGGCAAAAGCATAGTCGCGACTGTCATGTGCAGGCACAGCCATTATTGCACCAGTGCCATACCCAGCCAGTACATAGTCGCTCACCCAAACAGGAATAGCCTGGTTAGTAACAGGATTTATGGCATAACTGCCTGTGAAGACACCGCTGACTTTCTTGTTTGCAATTCTGTCCAGTTCAGTACGTTTTGCTGTCTCTGCCAGATAGGCTTCCACATCAGCCTTTTGTTCTGGGGTTGTCACCTTGCCCACATATTCGCTCTCAGGAGCCAGCACCATGAAGGTAACACCAAACATCGTATCGGCACGAGTGGTGAAAATGGTGAATTCTGACACTGACTCTGACTCTGACACTGACTCTGACACTGACTCTGAATCATTGTGCATTATTTTGAACTTGACTTCAGCTCCTTCGCTTCTGCCAATCCAGTTGCGCTGTGTTTCCTTCAGAGCCTCGCTCCATTCAATCTTGTCCAATCCATCGAGCAATCTTTGTGAATAAGCACTTACCCTCAGACACCATTGGCGCATCTTCTTCTGCACCACAGGATAACCACCTCTGACGCTCACACCATCGACCACCTCATCATTAGCAAGCACCGTTCCCAACTCTGCACACCAGTTCACCATTGTTTCGCCAAGGTAAGCAATCCTGTGATTCATCAGTTCGGCATCCTGCTCCTTTTCGGTCATGTCGTTCCAGGATTTATGCCCTGGTTGTGGGTTGTGGGTTGTGGGTTGTGGGTTATCAGCTTGTGCTGAGCTTGTCGAAGTATTCCTGAACCTCTCCACCAGTTCTTCTATTGGACGAGCCTTTTGCTGGACTTCATCATAATATGAGTTGAACATCTTCTGAAAAGCCCATTGAGTCCAGTGGTAATAATTAGGGTCGCAAGTACGAACCTCACAATCCCAGTCAAAGCAGAACCCAATCTTGTCCAACTGCTCA
>JAZLEX010000091.1:0-6931 GCA_045615485.1 Prevotella sp. | reverse complement strand
TTGCTCATTCCACATTTATCTTTGTACTCGTCCAGAGGCATTGCCACCTGCAAGTGCCAGTACTTCGACTTCACTGACCATATTGAAATCGCCATTGATTGTATGCTTGAGTGCTGAAGCGGCAACTGCAAATTCAAGTGCTTTAGCCTGTTCAAAGTTGTATTTCAGCATTCCATGAATAAGTCCGCCGGAGAAAGAATCTCCACCGCCTACACGGTCGATGATAGGGTTTATCTCATAGCGCTTGCTCTGATAAAACTCTTTTCCGTTGTAGATGAGGGCTTTCCATCCATTGAATGTAGCAGAATAACTTTCGCGAAGAGTGGAAACGACATATTTGAATCCAAACTCCTTCATCATTGACTTGAAAATGCCTTCATAACCTGCGGCATCGGTTTTTCCGCCTTCGACATCAGCATCTGGCTTGAATCCAAGACAGAGTTCGGCATCTTCTTCATTGCCTATGCATACGTCAACATATTTCATCAGTGGGCGCATGATGCTTATGGCTTTTTCTGAAGTCCAGAGTTTTTTGCGGAAATTAAGATCTACGCTGACGGTTACGCCATGACGCTTTGCTGCTTCGCATGCCAATCGGGTAAGTTCTGCTGCTTTGTCGCTGACAGCAGGTGTGATGCCGCTCCAGTGGAACCAATCGGCACCTTCCATTATTGCATCGAAGTCGAAATCTTCAGGATTGGCTTCTGCTATAGCACTGTGAGCACGGTCATAGATAACTTTTGAAGGGCGCATACTGGCACCTGTTTCAGCATAATAAAGTCCAATTCTCTCACCACCCCTTACGATGAAGTCTGTCTTTACGCCATATTTGCGCAATGAGTTGATTGCAATTTGTCCAATTTCATGGTCTGGCAATTTTGACACAAAATAAGTCTCATGACCATAGTTTGCGCAACTGATAGCAACATTAGCCTCACCGCCACCAGGGATGATTCTAAAAATATCTGATTGGACAAATCTGTCTTGTCCGTTTGGAGAAAGGCGAAGCATAATTTCGCCTAATGTAACGATTTTTCCCATTGTTTAAAAAGTATATTAAAATTCAATATTTTTCGCTAAAATTCAATTTGGGGCGTAAAGTTAGTAAAAATTTTTTTAATAACAAGTAGAAAAAGTTGTTTTTATTAAAAAAATTAAAATATTACTTGATTTTATTGTATAAATTGATAAAAAGATTATTTTTGCAATTTAAATATCACAGCCAAATCCTTCGACCCTTCGACAAGCTCAGGACAGGCGAAGCTCAGGACAAGCTAAACGACCAATCTCCCAACTGACGACAAACCGAATGCAATGAAGCTTGCTTTAATTGCTGAGGTGCGGAGGAAGAAAAGCCACGAAGTGGATTAAACAACTAAATATGACAGAAAAAGCCAGAATAAAGGATATCGCTGAACGCGCAGGTGTCAGTGTTGGAACTGTTGACCGAGTATTGCACAACAGACCAAGTGTGTCTGCCACAGCCCGGCAGAAAGTGGAACAGGCATTGGAGGAAATGCAGTATAAGCCGAACATATACGCAAGTGCATTGGCTTCAAACAAGCCTTACACATTCGTAATGATTCTTCCAAAGCATGTAAAGACAGCCTATTGGGAAGAAATAGAAGAAGGCGCTAACAAAGCGACATCCGACCGACAAGATTTCAAGGTAGAATTGAAAATAAGATATTTCAATAGATACGACAGACGTTCATTTCTTGCAGTTACCAAGAATACTTTGGAAGAGTTGCCAGACGGAGTGATACTGGTACCAAGCGACTTGGCTTCCACCCGAAACTATACAAACAAACTGCATGAGTTGAACATTCCTTTTGTAATGCTCGACTCATATATGCCTGATTTGCAACCATTAGCTTTTTTTGGTCAGGATTCATTCAATAGCGGCTATTTTGCTGCCAAAATAATGATGATGATTGCCAATGGTTATCCAAAAAACAAACGGCGCCGAGTGATGATACTGCGTCCATTGCTGAATGGTGAGGTGGCAAGTAAGCAGCAAGCCAACCGTGAAGAGGGATTCAGACATTATATGATAGACCATTATCCAGAGGTGGAAATAATCAATCTGGATTTGAAAGAATCTACTCCTACATACGCAGAAACAATGTTTGCACAGTTCTTGCAGGAATGCCCTGACGTAAAAATGTGTATAACCTTTTCATCGGCTGCTTACATAATGGGAGAATACCTTACTAATGTAAATAAGCGCAATATTCAGGTTATTGGATACGATATGACTCCACGAAACGAAGCCTGTTTGCGCAACGGCAGTATTGATTTTCTTATAGCACAGCATGGTTACAGACAGGGGTATTATTGCGTTAAGGCACTTGTTGATGCTATTGTTTTAAAGAAGAGTGTTAAACCAGTCAATTATATGCCGTTAGAGCTTATCTGTAAGGAAAATGCAGATTTTTACCAGAGATATGAACTATAAAGGTGTGTTCTATAAAAAAGCAATTTACTACAATGAACAATTGGATTAAGATAAATGCTGCCGACAATATCGTTGTTTGTCTGGCAGATATTAGAAAAGGTGAAATCATTAATGTGGATAATTCTGAAATAACTGTACTTCAGGATACTCCACGTGGACATAAAATCACCATAACCGACCTCAAGCAGGGCGAAAACGTAATAAAATATGGCTATCCTATCGGTCATGTCACTATTGATGTCAAGGCTGGTGCATGGGTCGATGAAAACAATATTCACACTAATCTCTCAGGCATTCTGGATTACAATTATCAACCTGTAGGTGAAGAACTGAACATTGCGTGTGACAACCGCACTTTCAATGGTTACAGACGTAAGAACGGTGATGTGGGAATCCGCAACGAGATATGGCTTGTGCCAACGGTTGGGTGTGTTAATGGTGTTGCGGAAAAGTTAGCCGAAATGTTCCGCCACAAGATTGATGCTGAAGATAACAACATTGATGCTGTATGGTCGTGGCATCATAACTATGGCTGTTCGCAACTTTCCGACGACCACGAAGCCACACGCAAAGTATTGCGCGATATTGTCTTGCATCCGAATGCTGGCGGTGTACTGATTGTAAGTTTAGGTTGTGAAAACAATCAACCCGATGCGTTTATGGAATTGCTGGGCGACTATGACAAGGAAAGAATAAAATTGCTTGTTGTCCAAAAGGTTGAAGGCGATGAAATAGAGGTTGGCATGGAAATGCTCGAAAGTCTGTATAATGTGGCAAAACACGATAAGCGTGAACAGGTTCCACTTTCCGAATTGCGAGTCGGACTAAAATGTGGAGGTAGCGATGGACTGAGTGGAATCACAGCCAATCCATTAGTAGGTGAGTTTTCTGATTATCTTGTAGCGCAAGGCGGTACAAGCATTCTGACAGAGGTACCTGAAATGTTCGGTGCTGAGACAATACTGATGAACCGTTGTCGTACAAAGGATTTGTTCGACAAGACGGTGAAAATGATTAACGACTTTAAGAACTATTATTTGGCTCACGGCGAGCCAGTAGGAGAGAACCCATCACCAGGCAACAAGGCTGGTGGTATTTCAACTCTTGAGGATAAAGCCCTTGGATGTACTCAGAAATGTGGAAAGGCTTCAGTTAGCGGAGTGCTCGACTATGCTGAACAGTTGAAAGTCAAAGGACTCAATCTGCTCTCTGCACCAGGCAATGACCTTGTGGCTTCTACTGCATTGGCAGCATCAGGCTGTCACCTTGTTCTGTTTACCACAGGACGCGGAACACCATTCGGAACATTTGTGCCTACATTGAAGATTAGCACAAACTCAGCATTGTATCAAAACAAACCAAATTGGATTGACTTCAATGCAGGACAACTTGTTGATGGAGTACCAATGCAGCAAGTTGTAGCCGACTTTTTGGACAAGTGTATATCAGTAGCCAATGGCGAGAAGTCTAAAAACGAGCAAAATGGCTACAGGGAAATATCAATATTCAAAAATGGTGTAACTCTTTAATAACCAAACAAAATATCAATGCTTAATATAATAACACGCAACTTTATTCGCTTATTAAAATGTGGGGCGTTTGGAATAATGGAGCCACTGGAACCTATGAACAATTTCAAGTGGCTGAAACTTATACACCTGTCAGTCAACCAGGAATGTATGGGACTTGCATACGATGGTTTAATACGCTACATCAATGCCCATCAGACCATCCTTGCCGAAAAAGTCACCGATGAGTGGAATGAGGTGGTCAAAAGGTGTGAAGACTCAGCGTTGAAAATGAACAACTGCATAGTTGAGATGTTTGACATTTTCACACGCGAACCTCGTCTCTTCTATCCTGTTCTGTTGCGTGGCAGGGGTATGGCTCTTAATTATCCAAATCCGTTGCATTATTATTGTAGCAATATCGACTGGTATATACCAACAGAAGAAAAGGCACGCGAAGCTGATGCGTGGGCGAAACGTGAGGCTAAAATCAAAGACGACGATAATCCCAACCGCTTACAATACATTTTCAAGGATGTAGCGGTGGCAAACAATCATTTTGCACAGGAACTATTGGATAGGAAACTGAATAAGACTCTGCAAACATTAGTCATACGCGAAAAGTCGTACTTTATGCCAAACACTGTGCGAATTAATGCTACAAATGTTGAAATTCTCCCTCCTACAATAAATCTGTTTGTTCAGATATTGTATGTAATGCAGCACTTGCTGGCAGGGGGTATCAAACCACAGATGCTTATTGATTTAGGAGTATTAGTGCGAAAGTTGGGCAATCAAATCGACTACATCAAGATTGAACGTTGGCTCAACGAACTTAAATTGCAAAAGATAGCAGATTACGAAGGTGGACTGCTCATCAGATTGTTCGGATTTAAAAAAGAGGAAATTCCGTTCATGCAAAAACATTATGAGTCAGCTACTGAAGCATTTGTGAACTATATCTTTTCTGACGAGAATATGAAGTTGATGTCAACCGCTCCGTCAAGTTTGCGAAAAAGGCATGCTGGAATAAAAAAATATCTTCCTCGTGAAGTCACTGCCAATTATTTCCATAGAATGGTCAATATTCTTTTCAATATAGACGAATAATCTGCAACAGCAGATTTACGGATTAGTATGCAAAAAGGTTTATTTCATAAAATATTGTTAGTAGTTTTTGCAATTGCAGCATTTTGCAGTTGCAACAAAGATGGTGATGATGATGTTCAAGCCCATCGCACAGTTCTTGCTTATCTGCTATGCAATGGTCTGGATGATGATATCGACAAGGATATCGCAGAAATGGTGGAGGCTTCTAACAGTCTGTCTGTCAATGACAATATGTTAGTGCTGGTAGAATATACCAACGGTGACCGACAGCTGATGAAAATCAATCGCGGCACTAAGGAGATAATTACAGAGTATGCCGACAACTTTGAATGTTCTAATCCAAACAACATGCAGCAAATATTCAGTTATGTAAGTTCCACTTACCCTGCCGATACTTACGGACTTATAATTGGTACTCATGCTGATGGCTGGTTTGTAAAGTCCGACACAATACCATATAAACGTACGAAAAATGCAATAGGAAAGACTACTGGTGATAGTCGTCCAATCAATATCAACACTCTGGCAACAGTATTGCAGTCTCAGCCGCATTTTGATTTTATTTTTTTCGACTGCTGCAACATGCAATGCATAGAAGTCGCGTGGCAATTGCGTGAATATGCTGACTATATTATTGCGTCGCCAGCAGAAATACCGAATTCAGGAGCACCATATACAACCGTCTTACCGCTATTGTTCAATTCCACACCAACAGCGGCTACTGACGAATATTGGAATCATTATGCACAGCGCAGAGATTCTGTACCGATATCAATGATTAAGACATCCGAATTGGAGAATCTTGCTTCTTTGACGGCTGAAAAATTGCACACTTTCATGGGGCAGTTCGTCAAGCCTGATGTACCGAATATGAATGATGTGGTTTTTTATAATCTCGTTAATAGTCAACCTGTTATGTACGATATGAACAGTTTTATGTTCAAGTACCTGAACGATGCTGATTATAAACAATGGCGTGCTCAGTTCGACAAGACTGTTGTGGTGCGTCACCACTGCAGTAAATGGTTATCAAGCAAGATGTCAAATGAAGAATTTTCCAGATTCACGGTCAACGACCAGACATGTGGCTGTGTGTCCATGTTCGTACCTTATAATAATATGTTGCCTTTCGGTGACTATGATTTTAATAATCTTATTCACCAGACTTCATGGTATCATGCCGTTGGATGGGCAGAATATGGATGGTAAACGACAGCGATAACGAAAACCGTAAAATCGAAAAATCATAAAACCGCTCAAATCGAAAAATCGCTCAAATCGAAAAATCGAAAAATCGAATAATCGTAAAACCGCAAAACCGCAAAACCGCAAAAAAATAAATAATTATGGCAATAATCAAATGTCCCGAATGTGGACGTGAAATCAGTGACAAGGCTCCAGCTTGTCCTCATTGTGGAATAGTAATCAATAATCAGACCCTTCGCCAGGCTCAGGATAAGCCCAGCTCAGGACAAGTAGAACAACCAAACAATCAAGCTGATAAGCATAATAAAGGCAAATCAAACCGCCACCCTTATCGTTGGCTTGTAATACTTGGAGTCGTTGCAGTTCTGGCAGTAGCAGGAATCTATGCTTATCTTCGCGTAATGCAGCAGAGAATGGAAAACGATAAGTATGAACAGGCACTTACAACGACCAACACAAGTGTAATCCAAAACTATCTCGACTTGCATCCTGACCTTGATGCTTCAAAGCGCAGGCAATTAGAAGAAAGAATGACTACACTAAGGTTGGTGGATAATGAATGGTATGATGCCGTTGATAGCGGTTCTCGTGCAGCATTGATAAAATTTATACGAATGCATCCAAACGATTATCGTATCAATGAGGCTAA
>JAZLEX010000090.1:0-6671 GCA_045615485.1 Prevotella sp. | reverse complement strand
TCCATTGAAGAGTTTCATTGTCGGTTTGCTGAATGCTTCTGTTGAAGTCGCATCACCGTTGCATGCACATTGGAATTTCCCTGCGCCAGAAACTTCAAACGACAGCTGGTCGTCGGCATTGGCGCAAAGCGTTCCGTTTTTATCAACGACTTGAACCTCAATGAATGCCAAGTCATCGCCATCAGACTTCAATGTCGTTTTATCGGCCTTCAACATTATTTTTTTCTCTTTCCCAGCAGTCTTGACAATCTTCTCCCCACGTTTATTTCCTTGATCATCATACACTACAACCTTGATTTCACCTGGCATATATTTTACATCGTTCCAACGCAATCGGTATCGATTATATTTATCATAATCAGCAGACTTTGTGATTTTGCCTTGCGATACACCGTTTACGAATAATTCGGCTGTTGGATAGTTTGTGTAGCAATACACTGGTGTTACTTGGTTTATCCTATCATTCTCAAACGACCAATGCGGAAGCAGATGTATTGTCTCCGAATCATTGTTCCAATGGCTTCTGTAGAGGAAAAATCTATCTTTAGGTAAACCAGCCAAGTCGCATATTCCAAAGTAACTGCTTCTTGAAGGCCAGAAGTCATCGTATGGCGTTGGTTCGCCCAAATAGTCGAATCCAGTCCAAACAAATTCGCCGATAACCCAGTCATTGTCGTCTTGCCAATACCAATCATCATCAGGAAGATTGCTCCAACTGCAACACTCCATATCGTAGCTTGAACATTGCAAATCGCTGTATTGCTTGTTCTTGTATTGCTCAACAGGGAACTTATACACTCCCCTACTACTGATTGTCGATGCCGTTTCACTGCCAAGCAGAAAGCCTTGTGGCATAAGCCTATGTGCTTCCTCATACTTTGGAAGGCGATAGTTGTATCCAGGAATGTCCAATACAGCAGCGAAACCAGACTTGATGGCAGCAGTGGAACGATCCATGCCCGACGTTACCATCCTTGAAGGATCAAGCTTGTGGCAAAGGTCTTGAAGCCTTTTGGCTATCGCTGCACCATCACGTCCGCCCTGTTCTGGTATTTCGTTTCCGATGCTCCACATGATGTTTGAAGCATGATTACGATGGTTGAGCACGAGGTTTTCTATGTCGCGGTCAGCCCATTCATCGAAGAAAAGAGAGTAACCATTCTTGCATTTTGGGTATTTCCACATGTCAAAACTTTCAGCCATCACCATCATTCCAAGCGAATCATACACTTCCATTTGCATTGTCGAAGGCATGTTGTGAGCCGTTCTTATGGCATCACACCCCATATCTTTCAGTATTTTCACTTGCCTTATCAGTGCAGCTTTGTTGACAGCAGCGCCCAAAGGTCCTAAATCGTGGTGCAAACACACTCCCTTAATCTTCCTTGTAATGCCATTGAGTTGGAAGCCATGCTCCTTTGTGACGTTTATTGTCCTTATGCCTATCTTCATGGTCTCGGCATCAAGCACATTTTTGCCAGCATCAACGGCACTTGTTTCGAGCGTATATAAATAAGGTGTTTCTGGCGACCATAGCCTTGGATTAGGCACTGTGAGCACGGCTTCTACCCTACCCTTTTCGTCGGGTTTTAGGTTTTTGCTTGACACAGCATTACCAAAATCATCTCTTACGACAACGTTAACACCGTCTGCCTTTCCAACGATTTGTGTCTCATAATGCAACACGGCATTGCTCGCATTCAGTTCTTTTGTATAGGCAAACGTCGCCCAAGTCTTTATCGCAGCGTCGTTCATGCGGCAAATAACCTTCACTGGACGATAAATTCCTGCACCAGGATACCAACGTGAACTCTCAGGACGATTGTTGCACTTAACAAATACTTCGTTCTCGCCCCTATGAATGAATTGAGTAATATCAAACTTGAAGGCGTTGTAACCATTTTTCCATTCCCCTACCCTCTTTTCGTTAATGAATACTTCTGGCTCGCTCATCACGCCGTCAAACATGATTTCTACGCTCTTGTATCTATCTGGAACGGAAAAAGTCGTTCTATACTCGCCCTTGCCTATCCATGGAAGAGAACCAGTTCTGCCTGTTTTCTCCGTTGCAATACGTTCACCGTTTTGCTCAATTGCCACGACTTGTTTGTCTATTTCCTTGTCGAAATCGCACGAAATAGCCCAGTCGTGAGGCACAACAACCCTCTCCCACCCCTCTTCAGGATGACGAAAATCCCAATTTCTTAAATAGAAACTCTCTCTCTCTGCTACAGATGTTGCGTACACACAGCACAACACCATAATAATATATAATCTCGTTTTCATGTTGCAAATATACTATTTATATTTCAAAATCGCAAAATAATAACCCCGTTGTGTTAAAAAAAATAAAAAAACAGAACAAATCGTTCCAGAACAATTGTCAATTGTCAATAATTTTATACCTTTGCACCCGCATTAAAAAAAGCGATGCACCCTTAGCTCAGTTGGTAGAGCACCTGACTCTTAATCAGGGTGTCCAGGGTTCGAACCCCTGAGGGTGTACAACTGGTATAGAAGAGTACAATAACGATACTCAAAAAGTAAAGTTAAAAATGCACTAATATCCTCGGAAATCCCGAGGATTTATTTATACACAAGGCTTTACAGACTTTATTTTCAAGTATTTACTTCATTGTGACTACAGATTAACCTACATTGCAACTGGCTTACTGGCATTCAGGGGTCAGTGGTCATACAAGCTGGTATCCGTAACCAAACACAGGCTGAAGATCAATGGGTACGAGAATGTACGCTGGGTCGAAATCATACGCATTGCGTCAATACAGGTAATCGTGACTGCACAGATGAAAACAACTGACGGTGACGTGGTATGTGTGCGATTTTTACTTACTCATTATGATCTCACTGAAGAATTGGCTTGTTGTAACTAAACCGTATGCTCCTTCGCGACAAGACGACTCACCATAGTTCTGTACCCCGTCAGGTTTTATTCCCTTATGATATATAAGGAAAGGAACTGGCTGGCCAACGTGTGTCTTCGTTGATACTGGCGTAAGATGGTCGGGCAACACTGCTATTTGCAATGGTTCGTCGGCATCAGCGTATGCTTCGTAGATAGGTTTTACGATGCGTGCGTCAAGGTCTTCGATAGTACGAATCTTCAACTTCACGTCACCATCATGCCCAGCCTCATCTATTCCCTCAAGGTGGACAAAGACAAAATCATCCGTCTTCAATGCTTTAATCGCTGCCTGCGCTTTACCTTCATAGTTGGTGTCGTAGAGTCCTGTTGCGCCCTCAACATCGATGAGTTTCAATCCGGCATACTTTCCAATGCCACGTATGAGGTCAACGGCAGTAATAACGCTGCCATGCTTTATTTGCGGATAAGTTGTTGTCAGCGGTATCATCGACGGTCGATAACCTGGCGACCACGGCCAGATGGAGAGGATTGTTGTTGCCGTTGGGTCAGAGTTCAGCACTTGTTGCGACTTGAAAATCAATTCATTCAGCAAAGCGACCGTTGCCGATGCTTCATCCTTGTCTGCTTTTGGCATCAATGATTGCCATTCCTCATTTGGATGATCATGAGGCGGAAAACAAGTAATATGTTTGTTTCCACCTTTAATGACAAGCAAATGACGGTATTGAATGCCTGGGATGAACTTTACCTGTTCAGAACCAAACTTTGCATTGAGCAATTCTATGAGTGCTCCACCCTGCTCTGTTGTCAGATGATTGCCATGATGATTTTTTATCTTGCCATTCTCAAGGGCAATGATGTTGCATCTAATTGCCATGTCGTCTGTCTGCATATCATAGCCTATGCTTGCTGCTTCAAGCGGTCCACGACCTTCATAGACCTTGTTAAGGTCGTAGCCAAGTATAGCAGTATTTGCCACTTCGCTGCCAGGAGCGAAACCATCGGGGATTGTCTTCAGCATTCCACACCTACCTTTTCTTGCAAGCATGTCCATGTAAGGGGTATTCGCATACTCAAGCGGAGTCTTACCGCCCAGCTCTTCCATTGGCCAATCGGCCATTCCATCACCAAGTATTATTACTCTTTTCATATATTTTTTTATTTCATAAAACTGCGAATTGATTTCGCCTGTTATCATATTCTTATACTTAATATCATTTTCTGTGCAAAGTTACTAACGTTTACCAAGTCCTTTTTATATAAAACATATCTGCAGGCTGACCAACCAAATTTATGTCAAATTTCAAACTTGGTTCAACAAAAGTTGATGCATTGTGCAATCTAAATGAAACTGCCCATCCGTTATCAAGGGTTAAAACAAGCGTAGTTTTTGAATTTGCCTTAAATTCAAATTCAATAATTCTTGTAGGTAACTTAATAGGTTTGATTTGTATAGTTGGCTTATTTCCTCGTGAAGAAGTATTTAATGTTCCACGAAAATTGAAAGGAATAACTGTTGTTGTCCTATCGTTATTATGGATTAATTTATAATAATCTTTTCCATTACTCCCTAACAAATATACTATTAAATTTTTCAAGCATCTTTTATTCTTATTTATCTTATTGAACTCATCACGAAATGCACATAATATCGGAACATATACTTGTTCATACTTATTTTGCAAATCACTCCATTTAACATTATTATCCTTATATGCCTTTAACAATTGAAATATCGGTTGAATTTTGTTGAAATATTCTACCGAACAAGGTGAATTCAACCAGATTTTGCCAAAGTCTAAATCTTTTGATAGACGTGAATGTTTTAACGCTGCATGATTATGTTTGACAGAAATTCCTATTTCCCATTTGATATTTCTTCTAATAATCAAAACATCACGAATGTCATTATTATTTCTTGCCACATTGTCAGGTTGAAGACATAATGATAACATATCACTTCCATCCTCTATTATTTTGGGTTCCATTTCTATTATTGCAGTGACTCCCGTCCTCGCAGAAAGCATCATTTCATTCTGTTCTTCAATAGATATCTTATTATTGAAATACCTTTTTGCAATTTCATAACTATCATTGATTTCAATTTTGACTTTACGATGAGGAATAACCATCTCATATACCTGACTAATACAAGCATACTCGTAAGCCTTTCCTTTTATAGTAGAATTTATTGTACTAATCATATTCAAAACATATCTTTTTTTATTTGTTTTGCCAAGGCAAAAGCCAAATTCACAGGAACTGCATTTCCTATCATTTTATATGCATCCGCTAAATCATCATATTTGAAAATAAAGTCATCTGGGAAAGTTTGTATTCGTGCGCACTCTCTGACGCTCAATCTACGATATTCTTTCTCGTATCCTGGTTCAAAGATACGTTTGTTTTGCTCAATAAAGCGCATTTTAGGAGCTTTAGGATGTATCGGTGCATGACGCCCTCCTGCCTGTATTGTATATGATGGTTCATCCCAAGAACGCACACGGTTTCTTGACATATAAATCGTTGAGAAACTTCCTATCATATATTCGTGGTTTGGAGCGAACAGCACTTCATTTCCATTTGTCTTATTATGTTCCTTTGCAGGTTTTGCCATTCTCAAATCCCAGATGGCATCTCTTAATGTTGGCTTATATTCTTGAGGTTCTGGGAATATGAATTTCTTTTTTAAATCCTTTCGGTAACCTACAATAATTACTCGCAATCGCGTTTCGGGAACATTATAGTCATTTGCATCAAGTAGTTTCATTGATAAATTATACCCCGCATCTTCAAACATCTTTACAATACCATTAAAAGCTTCCGAATGCTTTTCCTGCAATATCCCTGATACATTTTCTGCCAAAAAGAATTTTGGCTGTTTTGCTTTCAACACTCTAATGTAATCATAAAACAATTGCCCTCGGCTATCTTCTATCCCTCTTCGTGCTCCAGCTTCACTCCAACTTTGACAAGGTGGTCCACCAATGATTCCATCACAATCTGGAATATCAAATGTAGAAATATCCACTATGCTTCTTCTATCAAGCACAGCATCTGGGAAATTTAAACTATAAGTTTCCCATATCTTCTTATCATACTCATTTGCCCATATTGTTTTGAAGCCTGCTCGCTCGAAACCTAAATCCAAACCTCCTGCTCCTGAAAATAGAGATACTAACTTATATGATGATTCTACAATAGGCTCAAAATGCAAACTTAGTTGTCTCGCAGGACTTAACCTATAATCAGAAATAGGTTCACACACGAGATTTTCATCAAACTCATCAATGATTTTTGTATAATTCATAACAATTTTTCTGTGTTTTAATCTTTTAGATATAGAGGAACACTTTAACTTAATTACATCTAAACTTTACCAATTCTTCTGGTGGCGGCGGTTGGAACCACGCACAGCCTTCAGTTTGTCTTGAGTTGATTTCTCTTGCTGCATGGCTGCATTCAGGAGTTGTTCAGCATTCTCCTTGCTCATCTCTTGCTTTTGGTTCTGCTGCTGCGGCTGGTTGTTTTTGTCTTTATCTTTGTTGTCGTTATTGTTTTTATCTTTATTCTGGTCGTTTTTGTCCTTATTGTCTTTCTTGTCGTCTTTGTTTTTATCTTTGTTTTTGTCCTTGTTCTTATCTTGGTTCTTGTCTTTATTGTCCTTATTGTCTTGGTTGTTCTTGTCGTCGTCCTTCAGTTGTTTCTGGCAAAGCACCAGATTATATCGCGTTTCATCATCGCTTGGATTGCGACGAAGGCTCTGCTTGTAGGCTTCGATGGC
>JAZLEX010000089.1:0-3155 GCA_045615485.1 Prevotella sp. | reverse complement strand
TAGAAGTTCATCTTCGTCTTTTGGAATTTCAATACCCTGAATCTGTGCAAGTTCTTTTACGGAACTAACAGAAAGAGCCCCGTCTAAATGCAAATGTAAGTCAATAAGATTGGCAGTTGGTGTGTGTGTTGTTGTTATCATTGCAATTATGCCTTAAATTTATAATTGCGTGCAAAGATATAAAAAAGGTTGAAGGTTGATGGTTGAAGGTTGATGGTTTTTATGATTTTTTAATAAAAAAACCGAAATTCTCTTACCTCTAACCTCTAACCTCTAATCTCTTTTGTTATTTTTGCATCATGATTGTATGTATAGCAGAGAAACCGAGTGTCGCAAAGGACATTGCTCACGTGTTGGGAGCAAATGTCTCTAAGGATGGTTACATGGAAGGCAATGGGTATCAAGTGACATGGACTTTCGGTCATTTGTGCAGTCTGAAAGAACCAAACGACTATACAGCCAACTGGAAAACCTGGAGCTTGGCATCATTGCCAATGATTCCACCACGTTTTGGGATAAAACTTATCGATGACAAAGGCATAGCCAAGCAGTTTGGTATCATAGAAAAACTGATGCAGAATGCCGACCGCATAATAAACTGTGGTGATGCTGGTCAGGAAGGAGAACTTATTCAGCGCTGGGTGATGCAGAAGGCTGGTGCAAAATGTCCTGTGCAGAGATTGTGGATTTCATCGCTCACCGAGGAAGCAATACGTGAGGGCTTCAACAATCTGAAAGACCAGAGTGAATATCAGTTGCTTTACGAAGCAGGACTCAGTAGGGCTATTGGCGACTGGCTGTTGGGTATGAATGCTACCCGACTTTATTCCCTTAAATATGGGCAGAATCGTCAGGTGTTGTCGGTGGGACGTGTGCAAACTCCAACACTTGCCCTCATAGTGAACAGACAGAGGGAAATAGAAAATTTCAAACCTGAACAATACTGGATTCTGACTGTCAGATACAGGGATGTTGTGTTTAGTGCCACAAAAGGCAAGTTTGAGTCAGAAGAAGAGGGTAGGGCTGCATTAGAACTGATAACAGGAAAGCCGTTTACCATTACCAAAGTAGAGAAGAAAGACGGTAAGGAAGCACCACAGAAATTGTTTGATTTGACTTCGTTGCAGGTGGAATGCAACAAGAAATTCTCATATTCAGCCGACTTGACACTAAAACTTATTCAGGGACTATACGAAAAAAAGTTTACCACCTATCCTCGTGTTGATACGCAATATCTGAGTGATGACATCTATCCGAAATGTCCGAATATTCTTCGGGGATTAAGAGGCTATGAGCAATTCACCCAACCTCTTGCTGGCAAGAAACTGCCAAAGAGCAAGAAGGTGTTCGACTCGTCGAAAGTCACCGACCACCATGCCATCATTCCAACAGGAGTGCCTACGCAAAACCTGACCGACATGGAGAAGAATGTCTATGACCTGATAGCACGGCGGTTTATTGCTGTTTTCTATCCCGATTGTAAGTTTGCCACTACTACAGTATTGGGAATAGTTGAGAATCTGGAGTTCAAGGCAACAGGAAAAACAATCCTCTCAAAAGGTTGGCGGGAACTATATAGTGATGCGGAAATTACCGATGGCAAGGAAGAAAACGCTGACGAGCCAGCCAACAAGGTACTGCCAGTATTTACAGTTGGAGAAAGCGGTGAGCACGTTCCCGATTTGGCAGAGAAATGGACTACTCCTCCAAAACCATATACTGAAGCCACATTGCTGAGAGCAATGGAGACAGCAGGCAAGTTTGTAGAAGATGAAGAGTTGCGAGCCGCATTGAAGGAAAATGGAATAGGCCGACCGTCATCAAGGGCTGGGATAATAGAAATTCTTTTCAAGCGTGGCTACATCGTGCGCAAGAGAAAGACTCTGATAGCAACCCAGACTGGATGCGAACTTATTGACCTTATCCATGAGGAACTGCTGAAAAGTTGTGAACTCACTGGTATTTGGGAAAAGAAGTTGCGCGATATTGAGCACAATAAGTATAAGGCAGGCAATTTCATTGCCGAACTGAAGGAACAGATAACCCAGATTGTGAATCAGGTGCTGGCCGACAATTCCAACCGCCGTATAGCCATCGCCGCAAATGCTCAAAAAGATTGACGCAACAAAACCGTAAAACCGCAAAACCGTAAAACCGCAAAACCGCAACTTACATAATAAGGCAATGAAACAATACATAAACTTGCTTAATCGTATTTTGGGCGAAGGGGCAAAGAAAACCGACCGTACAGGAACTGGGACATTGAGTGTCTTCGGCAATCAGATGCGTTTCAATATGGCAGACGGATTTCCTCTGCTGACAACGAAAAAACTACACCTGAAGTCTATTATCTATGAACTGCTGTGGTTTTTGAAAGGCGACACCAACGTGAAATATCTGCAGGAACATGGTGTGAGAATATGGAACGAATGGGCAGATGAAAATGGTGAACTCGGTCCTGTGTATGGACATCAGTGGCGTTCATGGCCTGATTATAATGGTGGTCATATCGACCAGATACAGAATGTTATCGACCAACTGAAAAACAACCCTGATTCGCGCCGTATGATGGTGTGTGCATGGAATGTAGCCGAAGTGGAAAAAATGGCTCTGCCTCCTTGCCATTGCCTGTTCCAGTTCTATGTTGCCGACAATAAACTATCCCTGCAGCTCTATCAGCGTAGTGCCGACACCTTTCTTGGTGTACCTTTCAACATTGCCTCATACGCGTTGCTGCTGCAGATGATGGCACAGGTGACTGGCTATGGACTGGGTGATTTTATACATACTACAGGCGATACTCATCTGTATCTGAATCATCTTGAGCAGGCTCGCTTGCAGGTGACACGTGAACCACGCAAACTGCCTGTAATGAAACTCAATCCTGATGTGAAGTCATTGTTCGACTTCCAATATGAAGATTTCCAGTTGGAAGGCTACGACCCTTGGGACCATATCAAAGCGGAAGTATCGGTGTAGTTGGAATGTGTGTGCTGCGGATAGCCCATTCTTTTGGATAGAGGTTATTGGCACGATTTCCTATGTTTTTTGCAAAACCTAATGGAAAGTGTTTATAAGTGATAAGCACTATTCCTTTTGGTGTGTCGGCTGCAAGTCTGATGGCTTCGCGGCGAAGATATTGGATGGCTTGATTG
>JAZLEX010000088.1:0-2939 GCA_045615485.1 Prevotella sp. | reverse complement strand
GGGCAAAGTGGAAGGAATCAACAACAAGATAAAGGTGATGAAACGGAATGCCTATGGATTCCGAGATGAACGATATTTCACTCTCAGACTTTACGCCTTACACGATTGTCGCATCACTCGAAATGTCGGATGAACCATAATTGTTTCGTTTTCCTAAGAAACGATTGATGCCAGAGGATCTTTGGGACGGTTCCGCGATACGCTAGACAGAATGACTGTATCGTCAAAAGGTTCCATAGGTAATATTGAGATTGCAGATTTATGATAATTATTCATCCTTAGCAAGAAAATGGCATGTTTTAGTTTCTAAACTGATTACAGATCGATTCGGAAAATACTGAACTTCATCCGAAAGGTTCAGACACCTGTCCCTTGATCCTCCTGCGTAGGCTCAAAACAGGTGATATAATATGGTACAACAGAAGACAAGCAGAAAGAAGTGTGAGCCTGGTTCGTCTCATCCCTTTCGATTGGCCCTGAACTGCCTTTAAACAGAAGATAAAGAAAAACGGCTCACACGCTAGAATGCCGTATGAGCCGTGACCCAAAACGGTAAATCCAACTGGAGCGTCCAGGCTTCTCTTCTGTTTTTATGAATTGTTCAGGTTCATCGAAAGAGAAGAAGCAAAAACGCTTCCTCAGTATGTCTTGAAGCGGGGTTACTGTACTTCACCCCAATCTTCGGCGCAAAAGTACAACTTATTTATTAATAAGGAAAAGAAATCAAAGATTTTTTAAACGGACAGACAGCAGAGCGTTGAAAAAAGACAAAAACAAGTAAACAGCAAGCAGAACGTCTTGCTGAAAGACGACACACAAACGGCATGGCACAATGCCGCAGATGCCTTTCCCCCCGCTCTCAGATTACACGGAGGTACACGGAACTATGGAAAGGAAGAGGCGACACTGTTTTAGAACAGGTGGACTCTGGGGGATTTCTTAATCTTTCAGGCAACCGACAGGCACAACCAGCACCCCATCCTCCGGCCGTTTATATGCATAGTCACCCACTCCTGTAAGAACCATCAGGAATGAGGGGGCCTTCATCCTTGTCGTGTCAAGTTTATTTGCTAACACTTGCAGATTTTCAGAACCTTCCTTTATCAACTCAGCGCCTCCCAATTTAATCTCGATGAGACCGTATGAACCATTTTCCAAGTGGACGACAGCGTCGCATTCCAGATTGCTTTTGTCGCGATAATGATATACTGTGCCACCTAATGCATCAGCATATACTCTTAAATCGCGGACACAAAGTGTTTCAAAGAACAGGCCGAAAGTGTTCAAGTCATTGATGAGATCATCCGGACCGAGACCGAGAGCTGCTGTCGCTATGGATGGATCTATAAAATACCTTGTATCCGATGTGCGTATGGCAGTCTTGGAACGCAGGTTCGGATTCCATGCGAGCGAATCTTCTATCACAAACATCTTTTTCAAGGCTTTGATATAAGAGTATATGGTATTTTCACTTAATTCATCACTCTCATTAGCCCTGATGTCTGCGAGTATCGTGCCAGCACTGGCTTGGGAGCCTTGATTCCTTGAGTAAGAACGCATAAGCCTCTTTGTCAGTTCCGGATCACGTTCAACATCATCAACCCTGGAAATATCATAACGCCATACGGCTTCATAGTACTCCTTTGCCTGCTGCAATGCTGCTTTTTTGCTCTTTTTCAAAGTAGCCTTTGGCCAGCCCCCTCTACAGGTCAGAAATGCCAACTGGTCAATGTCTATGCTGCTCACGCCATCTACTGAATCTGCGTTCTTGAACAAGGCTGCAAGACTAACATCGCCAGAAGAATCTCCAGATTCCCATAAACTCATGGTGCGAAGTTTAAGCCAAGCCATTCGTCCTGCACCAGAGTGGAAAATCTTATCCTGCCTGGGAGGAACCGACGAACCTGTAAGCATAAATTGACCATCTTCATCTCTCTTGTCCACCTCATTCCTGACGGCATCCCAGAATTGAGGTGCCAGCTGCCACTCGTCGATTAGCCTGGGTGCCTCACCTTGCAGAAGACGTTTAATATTTGTTTGTGCCATAGCAAGGTTCTGTTCCTTTGTATCAGGGTCAGCCATATACAAAATGCTTTTCGCCTGTTGGCTTGCAAGCGTAGTCTTTCCACAATACTTGGGCCCTTCAATGAGAACAGCTCCCATTGCTTCGAGTTTGTCTGCCAAAATCTGGTCTGCAATACGCTTTTTATACTCTTTCATCTTGACGTTTTTTATTTTCGGCGCAAAAATAATGGTTTCTCCTGAAAATCATGCATGTTTTAATAAGAAATATTACATTTGGCTTAATTTTGATGTGGCAGTTGGCCGAATTTTGATGTGGCAGTTGGCTTAATAGGGCCAAGGGACATAGGGCCAAGGAACCGGTACATGAGCCGCCCAGCCTTGGGTTTACGGATCTTCCTTCCTCACCCATATACCGTATGAAGAACCGTTCGCGCTACAGGCGGAACAACGGAACGAGTCGTAAATCTTGAACATGCCACGATCTCTTTTGTTGGCAAGCCCAGCAACATATAGGAACACAAGAGGGCATCATCGGATGTTATGTCGGCAAACTCGCTAGACAACGATTCTTCAATTTTAGCAAACGAACTTTTCAAAGCATGCTCCAAGTCTTCTCTTTCTTGGAGAGGTAGTCTTTTGTCAAAATGATGACTTGAGGGTAAAAGCGATGCTGCGGAAGATTGTAAGAAACCACGTTTGCATTGCTCGATGAGTTCTTGCTTGGAAATGGGCAACAGCCAGTAGCCCGCCGCCGACCTTCATCAGTTGGTATATGTTCTGACGAGAATTCATTTCAACATTGTACTTTGCTTTTGCCGACAGTATCTCATCCGCACGGTTTCGCTCATAATAGTCACTCAGCAGTGATGAATACTTTGCTGTATATGATGGAATGGAGTCTGTTTCATTCATAA
>JAZLEX010000087.1:0-3257 GCA_045615485.1 Prevotella sp. | reverse complement strand
GTTGTTGTTGGCGATGGATATTTCTCACCACTATAGCCTGTCACCATTGCTCCATTATCGCCTTCTACAAGATAATCGCCTTGCTTAACGAATATTCGGTAGCGTTCCGACTTGTTGGCACGTTTGTTTGCTGCTGCGACGGCATCCTTGAATGTGCCCATGTCGGGTACGATGAAATCGTAGTTGCCCTTGGTTATTGTGGCGCGGTTTTTTGTTGTAAAATTGATGACTATTTGCTCCGCACAAGGATTGCCCATGAGGTCGAGCACGGAATTGGCTGGCAAGATGAATGTGTAGCTGCTTCCATAGTCGAGTCCTTTATATGCGAATGAAACAGACTGATTGGTTACAAGTCCTTCAATTTGCTGATTTGCTTGTCCTGAGCTTGTCGAAGGATTGAGTTGGGCGTATGCACCATTGGCGAGGACTATCTTTTCAGAGAAGTTCAAAACAATTTTTCCAGCAATAGAAGCATTCGTAGCTTCGGTCTTTGGTACGGATGAAACGAGTGCAGGCGATTTGCCATCATCGATTGGACGAAGTTTGCCTGTTACATAGATGGCTGTGATTGAAGTACCATCATTGGTGGATGACGTGCCGTCAATATTTGATGTGTAGTCAGGAATCCAGCGGAGATATATTTCTGGCTGACTGTTACATTCGGCAGGCAGCGAGCCTGCGATTGGTGTCCATTTTTTTGTCCCATCAATGGTGATGCGTGCAACTTCTTTCCATGTCTCATTGTCTAACGAATATTCCAGAATTTGCGTCTGATAAGCATTGTAGTTATAGAGCATTTCTGCCTGGACATGAATATCAGAGAATGCTGATGCATCTATCTTTGTCTGATAATAGTATTTGTCGGCAAGAGGTTTCCAGTTCACGGCTGCAGGCTTGCCTTCATATCCTCCAGCATACATCTGGCTCTTGTCAAGCCAGCTTGTCGTAGTACCTGCAGCATTGCGCAGGATAAGTGCATCGGCATCATTGCCTTCTGAAGCGAAGTCGGCAACTCGTCCGTTATTGCCTGTGACGTAGAAGTCCCACCCTGCAATATAGTCGATTGCATTATAGTTTGCCGTAACCGTATGGTCGGCATCCATAACAACTTGCGTGTTGCCAGAAGTTTCGCCATTGTTCCATGATGCAAACGTGAGTATTGGATTGTTGGAGGCAGAGAGTGTTACCGTAGTTCCTTCTTCATACATGTTTTTTTGTTCGATGACTTCTGGTGCTGGGTTGAGCGAAACCATATATGCCTTTGCTCCATTTGTTGCGTTGATGGTCAGTTGGTAGGTAGGGATGACATCGTAGTTTGCAGTGATTTCGACATCGGCGTTTATTGTAAAACCGTAAGTGCCATCTGTGCTTAGCACGTTGCCAGCCTTGTCGGTCCAATTGCGGAACTTATAACCGAAATTGCGGGTTTGTGAAAGCGTGATTTCTGTTCCCTCGTCGAAAACCTGTCCCACTGGCTTAGTGGTGATGGTTCCTGCTTCGGAAGGGTTTACCAGTGTGGTGAGCTTATAAGTCTTCACGTCGGCTATTTCACCATTCAGCACACCTTGGATTATGATGTCGCCATACGAAACCTGCTTGGAATTGCCTAAACTGTAAAGATAGATAACCAATCCACTTTCGCCCTCGTATGCATCAACGCCAATACTTGTGGTTTCCCAGTAGCTCTTTGCCGTAGCATAGTCTTTACTGCTCGTCGTGTTGTTGCGCATAGGAGTGATGCCTGTTTCAAGGGTCTTGACTGTTTCGCCCGATTGCCATGCCACATCAAGTATTCCACCATCAGTTCCATGTCGGTAGGTTCTGAACGATACCTTTGTAGGAGTGAACGTGATTCCAGTCTTGGTCTTGAACATAAATTTTACAGCATTTTTATCTGCTGCACCACCATCTTGCTCTACAGGTTGGAAACCAGTCTGTACGTATGTAACTCCATCCTCAGTTACAGATTTTGTACCAGCGTATGAAAGTCCTGCTCCAACACTGACGTAGTCCGTTGAAATGTAATCAGGCTGAGAAATTTCAGCCACTTGTCCTTCCTTTCCAGTATTGAAAGCCCATTTTATGGAAACAGGCATATCCACGACTGGAGAAGCAGCCTTGCTGCTAATAAATAGTGCGCAAAAGATGCACAATACAAATAAATTTCTTTTCATAATAAGTTATGGTTATGGGTTGTGGGTTATGGGTTGTGGGTTATGGGTTATCGGTTGTGGGTTATTAACCGAAAACCAGAAACCGAAAACCTAAAACCGGTTACTTGCTTTTTTGAGTTTTTTGAACTGCTTTTTTGAAATTTTTACTATTGTACCATGCTTATGACCTGGCGGTACTGAAATCTTGTCATCGATTGGGGTGAATGTCTGGAAATCTTTTGTAGATACGGCTCCATAGCGGTATTGCTTATATACATCGAAATATATTATCCATTCGTCACCGACTTTTATGGCACATGCTCCTTCAGAATATTCTGGCGTGCCCAACATTACGGGATTGCTGAATGGTCCTTCGGGTGTAGGACCTTCTACACAAAGAATGTTGCTATAGCCTGGCTTTCGGTTGTCTTTAAGTATGAGTCTGTAATCAGCAGAATCTTTTTTGACCAGGAAACCATCGATACTGTTATAGCCTATGTCAAAATAAGGCTTTGCGGGAGTGAAAGAGAGGAAGTCTTTTGTCTTGGTGTAGAATGGTCTGTGTGCTGTGTTAGTACCAAGTTTGTCGGCTTCAGTATAGAGTAGCGGTGATATTGCTGATGACCAGATTATCAGATATTCATCCTGAACTTCATCATAGAAGAGTTCTGGAGCCCAGACATTATTGGTTGCGATATTTGCCATTACAGGTATTTCTATTTGTGGACTCCAATGAATCAAATCGTCAGAATGTGAATAACCGAATCCCAAACTACCACTCCATGCTATTGTCCATACGAGATGGAAAGTGCCGTCGGGGCCTTGCAATATGGAAGGATCGCGCAGAATGTGAGTAGGACTGAATGTCGGCGTTTTTCTCTCACCAGTGAAACTGTCAATATATGGTTTTTCGTTACCAATTTCTGGTTTCATCCAAATGCCTGCTATTGTATCCCAGTGCAGGGCATCGTAACTATAAAGATATTGCAGTCCAGCAGTTGACGGTTCTCTGAACGACGTGAAGATATAAACACTATCGGTAGTGTTTTTGGCGTTGCAAGGAACGAAAACTAAAACGAAAACTAAAACGAAAATGAAAAACAT
>JAZLEX010000086.1:0-3666 GCA_045615485.1 Prevotella sp. | reverse complement strand
CCTTCTGTCCTTTTCCGTTACGGCTACGCCTCCACTCCAAAGGACAGAAGGACTATAGTCTTACGGATATTATTTCTCTATGGTTAGTGGTACACTTTTCAATTATTAGGGGTGGTACACTTTTAAGTTACAATCTACAGGATAAAAAAATCCTTAACGAAAATCCCAACAAAAAATGCGCTCAAGTACTTCGCTTTAGTGAGGAGTTTTAGAAGGATCGCATCAAAGATGCTCGAAATCCTAAAGAAAATCCTAATAAAAATCTAATTCCACATTCCTAATTCCTCATTGTACATTGTAAATTTTATTTGGCTTTGAAAGTATTTTGATCAAAATTTCAGGTTTCGCTATTGGTATTACACATCACACTTTTTAAAATAGCTGAGTTCGCCAGAATTTAGTTGGTGGGGTTAAAAAATCTTAATTATTAATTGTCAATTGTCAATTATCAATTAAAAAACAGAGTTTTTTCTTACCTTTGCATTTAAATGGAAGATAACTTTGATATAAGGAATACAAAAGCACAATCTGTTGATAAGGATGTGGAAAAGGCACTCAGACCTTTGACATTCGATGATTTCTGCGGACAGGACAAGATTGTGGAAAACCTGAAGATATTCGTTGAGGCTGCTAAACAGCGTGGAGAATCGCTTGATCATACGTTGCTTCATGGTCCTCCAGGTTTGGGAAAAACCACATTGAGCAATATTATTGCCAATGAACTTGGAGTAGGATTTAAGGTGACAAGTGGACCTGTTCTTGACAAACCTGGAGATTTGGCAGGTTTGCTGACATCGCTTGAGCCGAATGATGTGCTGTTCATTGATGAAATACACCGTCTTTCGCCTATTGTGGAAGAATATTTGTATTCTGCAATGGAAGACTACAGGATAGACATCATGATAGACAAAGGTCCTTCTGCCCGTAGTGTACAGATTGGACTTAATCCTTTTACACTTGTCGGTGCTACCACACGTGGCGGTCTGCTTACTGCTCCGCTACGTGCAAGGTTTGGAATAAATCTGCATCTGGAATATTATGATTATGCCGTATTAAAGCGAATCATTGTACGTTCTGCAAATATCCTAAATATTCCTATTGAAGAAGAGGCTGCTATAGAGATAAGCCGCAGGAGCAGGGGAACACCGAGAATAGCAAATGCTCTGTTGAGACGTGTACGCGACTTTGCACAAGTGAAAGGTAACGGCGAGATTGATACCCAAATAGCACGTATTGCACTTGAAGCCCTTAATATAGACAAGTTCGGGCTTGATGAAATAGATAATAAGATTCTCACCACAATAATAGATAAGTTCAAGGGTGGTCCAGTTGGACTGAATACTATCGCTACTGCTATTGGCGAAGAGGCTGGTACTATAGAAGAGGTGTATGAACCATTCCTGATCATGGAAGGTTTTATACGCAGGACACCTCGCGGTAGAGAGGTAACAGAAAAGGCATATAAACATTTGGGGAAATCAATATATAATGCTGAACGGACGTTGTTTGAATAACTATGCAACCGCAAATATGAAACGAGTATTTCTTACTATCATAATAGTTGCCGCCACAATACAGGGCTTGGCACAACTGAAATTCAATTTTGGTAAAAATAGTCCGTCAACAAAATTGCAAATTGCCGAGCAGACAATAAAAGCATTATATGTTGATAGTGTGGATGAAGCCAAACTTGTGGAGGATGCCATTATAGGAATGCTCGATAAATTAGATCCTCATTCGCAATATTCCACTCCAGAGGAGGTTAAGCAACTGACTGAACCATTGAACGGGAATTTTGATGGTATTGGCGTGCAATTCAATATAGTGGAAGACACATTGCTGGTGATTCAGACCGTAAGTGGAGGACCATCTGAAAGAGTCGGACTACAGGCTGGTGACAGGATTGTGTCGGTAAATGATACATCCATAGCAGGTGTCAAGATGCCAAAAGAGAAGATTATGTCGAAGTTGCGTGGTAAAAAGGGTACGAAAGTGCGCGTTGAGGTGGTTCGCCGAGGAATCAAGGACAAGCTTCAGTTCACTATTACCCGCGACAAAATTCCTGTTTATTCCATAAATGCGGCTTATATGATAAGACCAGGAATAGGCTACATCCGTATAGAGAGTTTTGGTGCTACAACTTACGACGAGTTCATGAGTGCAGTCAAAAAGTTGAAGCAAGACGGTATGGTGGATTTGATTCTTGATTTGCAGGAAAATGGAGGTGGGTATATGCAACCAGCCATTGAAATAGCCAACGAATTTTTGAAGAAAGGCGACATGATAGTCTATACGAAAGGTCGTCAATACAAAGATGCTGACTATAGAGCAAAAGGTGACGGTCAACTGCAAGACGGAAAGGTAGTGGTGTTAGTAAATGAGTATTCTGCATCAGCATCGGAAATCGTTACAGGAGCACTTCAAGATCAGGACAGAGGCATTGTGGTAGGCAGACGCACTTATGGAAAGGGACTGGTGCAGCGGCCAATAGAATTACCAGATGGCAGCATGATAAGACTCACTGTGGCACATTATTATTCCCCATCAGGACGATGCATACAGAAATTTTATGAAAAGGGAGATAAGAAAAGTTATTCAATGGACGTGTTGAACCGTCTTAAAAATGGAGAACTTACAAATGCAGACAGTATTCATTTTGCCGATTCTTTGAAATTCTATACTTTGCGCCAGCATCGTTTGGTTTATGGCGGTGGTGGAATAATGCCCGATTATTTCATTCCTTTGGATACGACAATTTATACAAAATTCCATAGAGAAATATCGGCAAAGTCGGTCATCATTAACCAAAGTCTGAAATATATTGATAAAAACCGTAAAAATTTAGAACAACTTTATCCAGACTTTGAAACATTCCGACAAAATTATGAAATTCCTCAATCTTTCATTGATGACATAATATCTGCGGCAGAAAAAGAAAATATAAAACCTGCAGATAAGGAAGAACTTGACAAAACACTACCACAACTGAAATTACAACTCAAGGCTCTTATTGCACGCGATATTTGGGATATGGTCAACTATTTCCAGATAATCAATGAAAGCAATACGACTGTGCAGAAGGCCTTGGAGTTACTACGGTAATAATCGCTTGTGTCATTATGTTGCATAAACGCATGTTTTTATAACACTTTTACATGTGTGTGCGATAACAAATTTACTATTTTCTTACGCCGTAATTGATTTATATCAATAAAACATCCTTTTACGCAAATATTTTATAAAATTGTTTGCGTACACAATTTTTGTGTTGTACCTTTGCACCATCAAAAGGTTAATAGATTGTTTTAGGTTAGTAGTAATTTTGTTAATAGGTTAGTTTTTTAGTTAGGTATAGAGATTAATTTTGTCAAGAGAAGACAGCGGGTGCTGTGAAGTAGTCGTAAAAAATCTCACTCACCTTCGGGTGGGTACTGGAGGAGGAAATCCGATTCCAGTTTTTAACTGAAAATTAGTTAATTACAAATAGGTTTTTGGCGTTGGTTCCTTGTGAAAAGAACCAACGTTTTTTAGTAACTGCTCAGCTATTTTAAAAAGGGTGATGTGCTGTACCAATAGCGAACCTTGAAGTTTAGATCAAAATACTTCCGAAGTCAAATAAAATTTACAATCACAATGTACAATTAGGAATGTGGAATTAGATTTTTA
>JAZLEX010000085.1:0-7645 GCA_045615485.1 Prevotella sp. | reverse complement strand
CATCCTGGAAGAGCAGACGCAGGGAGTTGTCAAGGAAATAGCGTGCATTCATCCAGGTATGACCAAACTTGTCGGTGGTAAAGAGTTTGCGGTTACGTATGCCTTTCTTGTCGAGGAAGTCCATGTATTCCTTTGCATTGCCATAGAGGAAGTCGTCTGTGCCCACACCCAACCAAAACAGATGAATCTTGCTGTTAGTCGTTGTAACATCGTCATACACACCATTAGGCAGCGACGTTGAAGTGAAAGAACTGTATGAGCAGAGCCATGAGAACTTGTCAAGATTGGTCAGACCTATTGCCAGTCCCTGATTGCCACCTCGTGAGAAACCACCTATTGCACGATTGTCGCGATTGTTGATAGTGCGATAGTTTGCCTCAACAAACGGCATCAGGTCGTTTAGCAAATCCTTGCTGAAAGGATCGCCTTTGCTGAAATCCAATGCTGGCAAGCCTTGTTTTTTGTCGGCAGATGGTTGCTTGCTGTATAGCAATGTTGGATTGCCGTATGGAAGAACAACAATCATCTCCTTTGCTGCACCCTCTGCAATAAGATTGTCAAGAATGAAATTCAGACGACCAACCTTGAAATAAACCTCTTCTGTGTCGGTAGTACCACTGATAAGATACATTACAGGGTATTTCTTTTCTGGATGCTTGTCGTAGAATGGTGGAGTATAGACAATGGCATTATTGTAGAGTCCTAATGTCTTGGAATAATAATTATGGTAGCTCACGCTTCCATGAGGTACATTCCTCATTTCATGAATCTGCCCATCCTTGCGCATGTCGAGCAAAGAATTCTTAAAGCCTTCATTAGGGAACCAGTCAGGGTTCTGAGGGTCCATAACACTATTACCGTCAACCATGAAGCAATAAGGATAAATATCAGGAACGGCAGGACCGAGAGTTACCGACCAAACATCGTTTTCACCTTTCGTCATGTCCTTAACGCCAGCAAACTGCACATTTACCTTTACATCTTTTGCCGTACTGCTACGGAAACGGAATGTTACCGTATTGTCAGGATTAACTACAGGTGATGGTGCAGCAGGTCCCCAGTTGCCAGGTTGAGCCATCATAGCACCACATGAAAAATCAAAAATCAAAAAGAAAAGAATCAAGGTTAGTTTAATAAATAGTTTTTTCATATCGATATAAAATTAGTAATTGGTAATACATAGTTTATAATTGCGTGCAAAGATAAGAAAAATTGTCGTAATTTCGCGAAATGCCTGGTGACAAAAGTGATAAAAGTAACATTTTAACCAAAATTAACTGATTTGAGTTGTTTTTTTGCGCGCTGTCTATTTGCGTTGTATTCCCCGCCTTATCGCCGTCATATTACTACCTTATCTCAACCTTATCTCTACCTCTTATTCGATTCTTATTCGATTCTTATTCGATTGTTCTTCGATTGTTCTTCGATATATTAACGAAGAAGAAACGAATAATAAATGAATATGAATCGAATATTGATTGAATAACAACCTTTTATAAGGCTTATATGAAGTTGACATAAGGTAGAGATGAGGGTTGGCTATTAAAAATGCGCTGACTGTAATGGAAAAATCATAAATCTATTAAAAAAGTATAGAAAATATATTGTAGTTACAGATAATTATGTATCTTTGTGCCTTGAATAAAACTTTTGACTAAATGTCTAAAATAAAAACATCAATATGACAGCAGATGAACTTCGCAATGAGTTGGGCAGCTTGATATGGAAAACTGCAACCAATCTCGTACATGGTGGCAAGGTGTCACCTGTCCAGTTTATGGATTTTATGCTTGGCAGTCTTTTTTATCGCTTTATTTCTGAGGATGTAATCGACTACTGCAACAAACTGATGCGGGATGCTGGTGTGCCGAATCCTGACTATGCCAACATGCCCGATGAAATGGCTGAGAATGCTCGGGAGCAGATTATCAACGCCAAAGGATTTTTTATTTTGCCTTCGCATCTGTTTATCAATGTGGCTAACAAGGCAAAGAACAATCCTGAACTCAACACCACTCTTGCCAACAATTTCCGCGCCTTTGAAGAAAGTGCCATCGGCACAGCCAGCGAAAGCGATGTAAAAGGCTTGTTTGCCAACTTCAACACCAACGACCCTGGTCTTGGTGGAACGGTTGCCGAGCGTTGCGAACTCCTGACAACCCTTTTGGAGAGTGTCCGCGACCTTGAGTTTGCCAAGTATCAGGACTCAGGCCTTGATGTGTTCGGAATCTGCTACGAGCACCTCATCAAGATGTATGCCCTTAATTCGGGGACAAAGGGAGGCGAGTTCTATACCCCTGCCGAGGTTAGTTTTCTGTTGGCAAAGATTGCGGCAAGCGGTCGCACGTCGGTGAACAAGGTCTATGACCCTGCCTGCGGCAGCGGTTCTCTGTTGTTGAAGTTCAAGGAGATACTGGGTACAAAGAACGTCATTGATGGATTCTTTGGTCAGGAGATAAACCTGAAGACCTACAACCTCTGCCGCATGAACATGTTCCTGCACAATGTGAACTACGACCATTTCGACATTCAACAGGGCGACACGCTGAAGAATCCTCGTCATGCCGATGAAGAGCCTTTTGATGCCATCGTGTCAAACCCGCCCTACTCCATTCCTTGGGACGGAGCCAACGACCCTACCCTAATTAACGACCCACGTTTCTCGCCTGCCGGAGTGCTTGCACCAGCCAGCAAAGCCGACCTTGCTTTCACCATGCACATGCTGTCATGGCTCTCCACCAAAGGCACAGCAGCCATCATTGAGTTCCCTGGTGTGCTTTATCGCGGTGGTGCCGAACAGAAGATTCGTCAGTATTTAGTGAGCAACAACTACGTTGACACAGTTATCCAACTTCCTCAGAACCTTTTCTTTGGCACTTCCATTGCCACCTGCATCATTGTATTGAAGAAGAACAAGCCCGACAACCGAGTATGCTTCATCGACGCCAGCAACGAGTTCATCCACGAGGGCAACAAGAACAAATTGAGCGATGAGAATATTGAAAAGATTTACGACACGCAGTTCAGCAAGACGGAGATTGAGTATTTCAGCAAGGTTGTGACCACAGCCGAGATTGAAGCTCAGAAGTTCAATCTGTCCGTATCCACATACGTTGAGAAGGAAGACACCGCCGTAGAGGTTGATATTGATGAACTTAACGAGCGCATAGCAAGAATTGTCCTTCACGAAACCGAACTGCGCAAGCAGATAGATGAACTCATTAAAGAACTGTAACCGATGGAAAGTATAGAGCAAATGATAAAACGCCTTTGCCCCGAGGGAGTGGAGTATGTGAAGTTAGGGGATTGTCTGGAATATGAACAGCCTACAAAATATCAAGTCTCCTCAAAGGATTATTTAGATAATGGAACTCCTGTTTTAACTGCTGGCCAAACTTTCATATTGGGTTATACAGATGAAACAAATGGGGTTTATTGTGCTTCAAAAGAAAACCCAGTAATTATTTTTGATGATTTTACAACATCATTTCATTGGGTTGACTTCGATTTCAAGGTCAAAAGCTCAGCTATGAAAATATTGACACCTTGCAGTAAGAAAGCTAATTTCCGATTCATCTATTATGCAATGAAATGTATCAAATATGAGACATTGGAACATTCAAGACAATGGATTTCAACATATTCGCAATTTCCAATCCCTCTCCCACCAATGGAAATTCAAGCCCGCATTGTTGAAGTCCTTGATAAGATGACTACGCTTACAGCGGAGCTGGAAGCGGAGCTGGAAGCTCGCAAGCAACAATACGAGTATTATCGCAATAATCTCTTTAAGTTCGAAGATGGTGAATGCGAATGGAAGAAGATTGGAGAGATATGCGTAAGAATATCTTCAGGTCGGAATAAATCAAAATCTCAACATGGCATGTACCCAGTATATGGATCAACAGGAATAATTGGTATGTGTTCCATTCCCGTTTATAGTAAAAAACTAATATTAGTAGCTCGTGTTGGGGCTAATGCTGGCTTTGTCCATATCGCAGATGGAGATTATGATGTCTCTGATAATACAATAATTATTGATTTATCAAACGAGGTTAACCAGAAATACGTTTTCTATTTATTGAGGAATGCAAAACTAAATAAACTTGCAAAAGGTGGTGGGCAGCCTCTGATAACAGCGACTCAAATTAAAGACTTTCTTATCCCCATCCCCTCAATGGAAGAGCAATCTCGCATAGTTTCCATTCTTGACCGATTTGAAGCCCTCACTACGGATTTGCAGAAAGGCTTGCCAGCCGAGATTAATGCTCGCCGCCAGCAATACGAACACTACAGAAACAGACTGCTGGACTTTGAGAGGAGATAGAAAGCAATAGAGAGCGATAGAGAGCAATAGATTGCTATAGAAAACTATAGAGAACTATAGAAAACTATAAAAACTATAGAAAAACCATTAACCATTAACCATTAAAAAAATTAAAACAATGATGAATAGAGAATTTAAAGTGCTTCGGGCTGGGGCGAGGTGGCAGGATTTGCGGCTTTATAAGAAGTCGGATGCGCTCTATCAGCTTACTGTAGTCTTTTGCCGTAGGTTTCTGCCAACGTATGGCGACCGTACTGTTGACCAGATGATACAGGCAGCACGCTCTGGAAAGCAGAATATCGTGGAGGGTTCAGAAGACGGAAAGACTTCTACCGAGATGGAACTGAAACTGCTAAATGTAGCCCGTGCCAGTATCAGCGAACTGCGTGAAGACTATAAGGACTTTATCACTTCTCATAATCTGGCAGTATGGCAAACCGATCATCCTCGCTATCAAGGATTGCAGGAATTTACAAAGCAACACAACGAATGGAGCGATTATGAGAAACTTGCCGAAACATGGACTCAAGAAGAAATGGCTAACATAGGTGTAACTCTATGCTATCAGATGGATACGATGATAAACCGCTATCTCAACAAGCTGGAAAAGACCTTTGTGGAGGAAGGAGGTATAAAAGAACGTATGTATAAGGCGCGTACAGGCTACCGCGCAGAGCAAGACGAAGAGCTGAAACGGCTAAAAGAAGAAAACACAGATTTGCACCAGCAACTATCCTCACAGCAAGCCGCCTACCAAGACCTAAAGCAAAGAGCCATCACCGCCTACAACAATCAGAAACAAAGAATCGAAGAACTGGAAAAGATAATAGAAAGCTATAGAAGGCTATAGGGAGCTATAGAGGGCTATAGAAAGCTATAGAAAACTATAGAGACTATAGAAAACTATAGATTGCTATAGAAACTATTAAAAAAAAAACGCAAAAAGATGATTGAAGAAAGCTATAAAATCCTTGCCGAGAATAACACCAGCACCGTAATTGCTCACTATGAGCGTCAGGGAATGGTGGAAGAGGCTGGTTATCAGACAGAGGCTGACTTGGAGCGCTCGCTTATTGAGCAGCTTCAGCGACAGGGCTATGAATATACCCAAATACACAATGAGGATGAACTCATCAGCAACCTACGTGTGAAGTTAGAAGAACTGAACAACTACCACTTCACCGACAAGGAATGGAGCAGATTCTTCAAAACAGAAATAGCCTCTGAGGGCAAAGGAATCATAGACAAGACAAGAACCATCCAAACCGACTTTGTAAAGACATTGAAGTGCGACAATGGCGAGGAAAAGAACATCTATCTGATAAGAAAAGACGACGTTCATGCCAACCGCACACAGGTAATCAACCAGTACGAGGTGTGGAACGGCATGCGTCCGAATCGTTATGATGTCAGCATTCTTGTAAACGGGTTGCCGTTGGTTCACATAGAGTTGAAAAAACGTGGCGTAAGCATCAAGGAGGCTTTTAACCAGATAAACCGCTACGGAAGAGAATCGTTCTGGGCAGGCAACGGATTATTTGAGTATGTACAAATCTTTGTGGTGAGCAACGGCACACAAACAAAATACTACAGCAACACCACCAGAGACAGCCACATCAACGAAATAAAAAAAGGAGGAAACAAGAACAAGCCTAAGACAAGCAACTCGTTTGAGTTCACCAGCTATTGGGCAGATGCTGGCAATCAGGTGCTCAATGACTTGGTTGACTTCACCGCCACCTTCTTCTCTCGTCACACGCTACTCAATGTACTCACCCGCTTCTGTGTGCTGACAGAGCAAGACCTGTTACTCGTGATGCGCCCTTACCAGATAGCCGCCACCGAAGCACTACTTAACCAGATAGAGCGTGCGCACAACATGAAGAAGCAAGGCACAATAGATGCTTGCGGATACGTCTGGCACACAACAGGTTCGGGAAAGACGCTGACCTCATTCAAGGCTGCACAGTTGGCTACAAAGTATGACTTTGTGGATAAAGTGGTGTTTGTTGTTGACCGCAAAGACCTTGACTATCAGACAATGAAGGAGTATGACCGATTCCAGAAAGGTGCTGCCAACGGCAACACATCGACCAAGATACTGGAAAGTCAGTTGAAGAACCCAAAGTGCAGAATTGTGATAACCACAATACAGAAACTCACATCGCTGATAAAGAGATTCCCAACACATGAGATTTTCAGCAAGAATGTGGTGATGGTGTTTGATGAGTGCCACCGTTCGCAGTTTGGCGACATGCACGCTGCCATCGTTAAGAAGTTCAAGAAATACTATATCTTTGGCTTCACAGGTACGCCTATCTTCGCTGAGAACGTGTCGGGCAATCGTGGCAACCTCAGGACAACGGATGACGTTTTTGGCAGAAGGCTCCACACCTATACTATTGTAGATGCCATACGCGACCACAATGTGCTCCCATTCCGTGTGACCTACGTCAGTACGATGAAAAGCAAGAAGAGCATCGAAAACGCCAAAGTATGGGACATTGAGCGTGAGAAAGCCCTAATGTCGGCACAACGCATTAGCAATGTCACAAGCTACATACTGGAGCATTATGCCCAGCAGACGAAACAGGCAAGCTCATACATCTTCAAGCAACTGGATAATGTGGCAGATGTGGTGAAGCACTACGAAGAAAGGAACTATGAAGAAGCCAGAACGAAGGCAAAACTCAGCGGCTTCAACTCCATGCTTGCCGTGCAGAGCATAGAAGCCGCAAAACTGTACTACGATGAATTCCAGAAGCAAATGGCAGAATTGCCAGAGAACAAGAAACTGAAGATAGCCACAATCTTCTCCTACGGAGTCAATGACGAAGCAGGCGAAGAAATCGAGGATGAAGATTCAGACAGTACCGAAGGCATGGACAAGAGTAGCCGTGATTTCTTAGAGCGTGCCATTGCGGATTATAACGAGATATTCTCGACCAACTACGATACGTCAGCCGACAAGTTCCCTAACTATTATAAAGACGTGTCGCTTCGCATGAAGAACCGCGAGATTGATATCCTGATTGTTGTGAACATGTTCCTGACTGGATTCGATGCCACAACACTCAACACCCTGTGGGTGGATAAGAATCTGCGTTATCATGGTCTGATACAATCTTACAGCCGCACAAACCGCATTCTGAACACATTGAAGAATGCTGGAAATATTCCTGTTTTCCGCAAGATTTTGCCCTAAAAAAGTTATACTCCTGCTAATAAGGTAGTTGTAAGTTGTAAATAGGTCGTTTTGGGTCACCTCGTTTCGTCATATGGGCTACTTTTGATGGTCGATCACCAAGAAAAATTCCC
>JAZLEX010000084.1:0-2005 GCA_045615485.1 Prevotella sp. | reverse complement strand
TTGGCTGTTGTCGAGCATTTGATTGAGGAAGTCCATAGATATTTACTTTATACCGTTCATCACTTTGTTCTTCAACTCCTTGCGGAATGCTTCAGGATTGCTCCTTGCATTGGCAAAAGCAAAGCGAGTGAGGTCTTCGGCTTTCTCGTTTTTACCTGGATTAGTGACAACAAAGAGTGATGAGTACGTCACCTTATACTTCTTCGCAATCGCCTTGCCCTCATCTGTCGAGAAATCAACTACTCGCATCTGCACCTTGCCCGACTTCACCTGTTCTGCCAACTCACCATCCATAAGTACTTTGGTTTCCTTCTCAATAGCCATGCACGTCATGCAGCGCTGCTTGCCATGGAAATAGATCACTTCAACCTTGCTGTCAGATTTAGGTGCGGCAACCTCGGTTGTGCTGGTTTCATTCGACGCATTTGCTCCGTTACAAGCACTCACAGTTACAGCCGAAACAACAGCAGCAACGAGGGCAATAATCATTCTTTTCATGATGTTCTGATGTTTATTTGTTCAACAATTCTTTAACCTGCTCATACGTGAGCTTACCCTTAGCCACAACCTCCTCGTCGACAACAAGGGCCGGAAGCGACATGACATTGTATTGCATGATGTTCATGATGTCTTCCTCTTTCACGAGGTTTACATTCAAACTGAGGTCACTGACAACCTTCTCTACTGTAGCATACAGAGCCTTGCATCCTGTGCAACCTGTACCGAGAACTTTGATTTCTTTCATAATAGTAATTATTTAATGTATATCGTAGATTAACGATGATTGATTTCAATATTAAAGGAGTGTTAAGGTCACACTCCCTGAAATTCAGAAGAAATTATGATTCACTACAACACTTGTCGCTTTTGTCACAAAGTTTGATATCAAAAAATTCTTTGAACAGTTGGCAAGCATATTCCCAGTTTTCCCTATTTATACAATAGCGAACCTTTGGTGTCTGAATCTCGCCTTGAATCAAACCTGCATCTTTCAATTCCTTCAGATGCTGGCTGACAGTAGATTGTGCAATAGGTAATTCTTCCTGGATATCTCCGCAGAAGCATTCGTTTCGTTGAGCGAGATACTTCATGATCGTAATTCTGGCAGGATGCCCAAGTGCTTTGGCAAAGCGTGCCAGCGTCTCAGTTTTTATACAATAGTTCTTTTGTGCCATAATTGGTTTTGATTTTCATCGCAAAGTTACGATAAATAACTCAAAAAATCAAACATTGCAAGTGTTATTTAACGCAAATTAACATAAAAGACATTATCTTATCTCATAAAACTCCATAATGTCGAGCATCTTGAAGAGTATTTCGCCTATTGCCGAGTGCCAGCTTTGATGAAAGTGACCATAGCACCAATGGCTTATCGAATGATTATTGTAAAGAAGATGCTCGTGCATGTCGTCCATCGTCTGACGCTCCTCTTCAACGTCTGCCATAAGGTTGCCTTCATCATTTGCTGCCCATGTCGCTAATCCGTTCTTAGATTGCAGTTCACAAAAGGAAGGTGCATTTTAAATCTTTGTGAATACAATTTGATGTATGTTTTTGTTTGGGAATTTATTCGGCAATGTTTGTTTGAATGTATTAGAGTTGCAGGTTTTGAAATGTTGTTTTGCTTCATTCCGATTCTATAATTACAATGTACCAATGACGTAAAAATGTCATCAGAGCAATGCCGTTCCTGTTGTATGGTGAGAGCACGGATAACATGGAGGGTTAAAGGAGTGTGTAAGACTCATGTAAATGATGAAAAACGACTGTAAAGGTGGTTTTTTTAATACATCATACCTTATTATTCATGAAAAAATGCTAACTTTGCGGCAAAATGTAAAAATCAAAAATATACGATGAACGTTTCTTATAAATGGCTTAAAGAATATGTTGACTTCGACCTTTCTCCAGAAGAGGTGGGCGCAGCTCTCACATCAATAGGTCTCGAAGTCGAGGCGGTAGAGGAAGTACAGTCAATCAAGGGAGGCCTTGAAGGTCTCGTGGT
>JAZLEX010000083.1:0-5167 GCA_045615485.1 Prevotella sp. | reverse complement strand
AACATAGCGTAGTGCGATAGCGCTACGTAATTGAATCGGTAGTCCTCTAAAGTCCTGTAGGGACGACATAATTCCATATTGTAGTTGTTGATGTTGGTCAGACGTACTTGTCTCCTTGGTTCAAAAAGGCTGAGTAGTTACTAAGGGTTGTGGGTTATGGGTTGTGGGTTATGGGTTGTGAATTAAACTTTGGACTTTACTCTGCGTCATAAAAAACAGAGTGAAACAAAAATCATTTTATTAATATGAAAAATTTACTATCCCTAACATTTATCACAGTTATTCTTGTGACTGATTGCCTGCATGTTTCGGCAAAGCAATGGACCTTACAGGAATGTATTGACTACGCAATGCAGAATAATATTCAACTGCAAAAAAGTCGTATCCAGCAACAGTCAAGTAGCGAAGGCGTGAAAGGTGCAAGAGCTGCGTTACTACCATCACTATCAGCAAGCACCAACCAACAATTTGGTTATACTCCTTTTATGGAATCTCAAGTGTTCGTATCAGGTTCCCAGGTTTATAACGGAAGCAAGAAGACGAGTTACAGCGGCAACTATGGTTTGAATGCCAACTGGACGGCATGGAATGGCAACAAGAACTACAACACATTGAAGCAGCAGAAGATTGCCGAACAGCAGGCTGAGCTACAGACTCAGGTCACTGCTAATAGTATTCAGGAACAATTAGCACAGTATTATGTACAGATTCTCTATTCAAAGGAGGCAGTTGTTGTGAACAAAGAGATGCTGAACATGAGCAAGCAGAACCTTGAACGCGGACAAGAAATGTATAAGGTTGGCAGCATTGCCAAAGCCGAATTAGCTCAACTGGAATCACAGGTGGCTTCGGATGAATACGACCTCGTCAGTTCTGAAGGTCAACTGGCTACTTACAAACTTCAATTGAAACAGCTTTTGGAACTCGATGGTATGGAGGAATTCGACATCATTGACCCTGCATCGGCTGAAGCACAAGCTTTGGCAGTCATCCCTTCGGTCAACGATGTCTATACGACTGCTCTCATGCAACGCCCTGAAATCAAAAATTCCAACCTGTCGATTGAAAGCAGTGAACTCGACATAAAATTGGCAAAAGCTGGTATTCTGCCAAATATTAGCCTGTCGGCTTCTGTTGGTGCTAACACAAGTTCACGTTCACAGGACAACTGGGGTGAACAGATGAAGACTGGTCTGAATGGGTCGGTAGGCGTTAATGTTAGTATTCCTATCTTTGACAACCGTTCAACACGCACGGCTGTGAATAAGGCTAAACTATCGAAAGAGTCTCAGCAACTCGAATTAGACAACCAAAAAAAGGAACTTTGGCGTAGCATTGAAACATACTGGGTGGATGCCACTACCAATCAGGCTCGCTTCAAGTCTGCAACTTCAAGTGTGGCAAGTGCAAAGACAAGCTATGAATTGCTGAGTGAGCAGTATAAGGTGGGATTGAAAAACATCACCGACTTGCTGAATGGGAAAAACACTTTGCTGCAATCTGAACAGAATCGTCTGCAAAGCAAGTACATGACCATCTTAGACATTCAGCTACTGAAATTTTATATGGGCGAAAACGTTGCCTTTTGATTGTAGTATAGAACAGATTTAAATAATAAACATCAATATCATGAAAAAGAAGAAAAAAATTATCATCGGCATCGCCATCTTGGTTGTTCTCATTATTTTGGGCAACATAATCTTTGGAAAAGGGAAGCATGAACAGAAAGTGAATTTTGAAACAGCTAAGGTTACGAGTGCAACAATTGCAACAAGTGTGACGGCAACTGGTACTATTGAACCTGTTACCTCAGTCGAAGTCGGCACTCAGGTTTCGGGTATTGTCAGCAAGTTGTTTGTTGACTACAACAGCGTAGTGAAAAAAGGTGACGTGATTGCTGAATTGGACAAGACCAATCTGATGGCAGAACTCGCTTCTGCAAAGAACAATCTTGCCTCAGCAGAGAGCAGCTACAAAAGTTCTGTAGCCACTCTGGACTATCAGCGTGCAAACTTCAAACGCTATCAGGCTCTATATAATAAAGGTCTGGTAAGTGCCAACGACTATGAACAGGCACGCATGTCGTATGAAAATGCGGAAATGTCGGCTTCTCAGGCGAAGTCTCAGATTTCCGTAGCTCAACAGAATGTAACAAAGGCTCAGACAAACTTAGGCTATGCCACCATCACATCACCAATCGACGGCGTTATCCTGTCGAAAGAGGTTGAAGAGGGACAGACCGTAGCAGCAAGTTTTAATACTCCTACCCTATTCACCATCGCACAAGATCTGACCAATATGCAGGTGATTGCCACCGTTGACGAAGCCGACATAGGTGAAGTTAAGGAAGGTGATCGTGTGACTTTCACGGTTGATGCCTACCCTAACGATAAGTTTGAAGGTCGTGTTACTCAAGTCAGACAGGAGGCAACTACAACAAATAATGTTGTGACTTACGAGGTTGTGATTAGTGCACCGAATGAAGATTTAAAACTCAAACCTGGACTTACTGCAAGCGTAAACATCTTTACGCAGGAAAAGAGCAATGTGCTGAGCGTACCCAACAAGGCTCTTCGCGTAGTGCCTGCAATTGAGGTTCTTGGACCTGTAAAAATCATTGATGTGGCTGCACCAAAGAAAGTTTGGACAAAAGAAGGCAACGTGTTCAAGGCTCATGCCGTAACAACTGGACTCTCCGATTCAAACAATACCGAAATTCTTTCTGGCATACCAGCAGGAACAGAAATCATCACTGAAATAAAAATCAGCAATCCATTTATGCCTAATGGCAATCAACAGGGATTTTCGCCTTTCGGTCCACCACGTCAACAACAAAAGAAAAAATAATAAGTAATGGTTATGGGTTATAGGCTAAATTGTAAATTGTAAATAGTAAATAATTTCATGAACAAGAAAGTTGTTATTGAATTAGACAATATAAGACGTGAGTTCGTTGTTGGTAGCGAAACCGTAAAGGCTCTGCGCGGTGTGTCGTTCAAAATTTATGAGGGCGAATTTGTCACCATCATGGGCAAGTCGGGCTCAGGGAAATCCACTCTGCTCAACCAGCTCGGTTGCCTCGACACTCCAACCAGCGGAGAATATTATCTTGACGGCATTTCCGTCCGCACCATGAGCAAGTCGGAAAGAGCACGACTGCGCAATAGGAAGATTGGATTCGTGTTCCAAAGCTACAATCTCCTGCCAAAGACAACAAGTGTGGAGAATGTTGAACTGCCACTGATGTATAATTCCGAAATTAGTGCAGCAGAACGCAAGGAAAGGGCTATAAAATGCCTTGAGGAAGTAGGACTTGGCGAACGCCTGTATCATAAGTCCAATCAGATGTCGGGCGGTCAAATGCAACGCGTGGCTATAGCAAGGGCACTTGTTAACAATCCAGCCGTAGTGCTTGCCGATGAAGCAACAGGAAACCTCGATACCCGCACATCGTTTGAAATTTTGGTACTCTTCCAGAAGTTACACGCTGAAGGACGTACTATCATCTTTGTAACTCACAATCCCGACATTGCCAACTATGCCACAAGAAACATTGTGCTCAAAGATGGTAAAGTGATTGCCGACGAGCAAAACGAGAATATACTTTCCGCAGCCGAAGGACTCGCAGCTTTACCTTTATCAGACGATTAAAGTAAGGTTGTAAGGTTTGGTAATCGTAAATAAATTGTAAATTGTAAATTGTAAATATTTTCATGAACATTACAAATCTTTTCAAGATAGCAATCAGAGCTATTGCCGCAAATAAAATGCGTAGTTTCCTTACTGCATTGGGCATCATCATCGGTGTGGCTTCTGTTATTACTATGCTGGCTATAGGACAGGGTAGCAAGAACAGAATCAAAGCTGAGATTTCGCAGATGGGTAGCAACATGATTATGATCAATCCTGGACAGGAAATGCGCGGTCCTGTGCGTCAGGATGCTTCATCACGCGAATCGCTTAAACTTTCCGACTACGAAAGCCTGAAAAGTCAATGCACCTTCATCAAAGCCATCAGTCCTGTGGTCAATAGTTCTGGCCAGTTTATCTATGGCAACAACAACACCCCATCAACAGTTTATGGCGTTGCTGCCGACTATATGGAAATACGCCAACTCAGCATACAGGATGGCGAGATGTTTTCTGATGACGAGATTCGCAGCGGTGCAAAAGTCTGCGTTGTCGGCAAGACAGTTGTTGATAATCTGTTTCCCAATGGAGATGACCCTGTAGGCAAAGTTGTCAGATTCAACAACATTCCATTCCGAATAATAGGAGTACTAAAAAGCAAAGGCTACAACACAATGGGTATGGACCAGGATAATCTTGTGCTGGCACCATACACCACCGTAATGAAGCGCATTCTTGCCATAACCTACGTGCAGGGGATTCAATGCTCTGCCATTACGGAAGAACTGACAGATAAGGCCATTGATGAGATTACTGGTATTCTGCGCATAAACCACAAAATCCGTGAAGCCTTCGACGGTTATGAAGGCGATGAGGACGATTTCAACATACGCTCTCAAGAAGAACTATCATCAATGATGGATAGCACAATGACCATGCTGACAATTCTTCTCGGCTGTGTGGCTGGTATTTCACTTGTTGTCGGTGGCATCGGTATCATGAACATAATGTATGTCAGCGTAACCGAGCGCACACGCGAGATTGGTTTGCGAATGAGTGTCGGTGCTCGCGGTATTGACATAATGTCGCAATTCCTTATCGAAGCAGCCATGCTGAGCATTTCGGGTGGACTGATAGGAGTGCTCTTTGGCGCAGGTATCTCATCACTCGTGGGCTCAATACTGCATTGGGACATCACGGTTTCAGTGTTTAGCGTTGTGCTGAGTTTCGCAGTCTGCACCTTCATCGGAATCTTCTTTGGATGGTATCCTGCTAAAAAAGCAGCGAAACTTGACCCGATTGAAGCAATAAGATATGAATAAACATTTAAAAAAGTTAAATAATCTTATTGTGTAGGTACACAAAAATTACACACGAAAAAAAGTTGATAAAATATTTGGAGCATATCAGGAGAATGCATTATCTTTGCATCGTTATCCTGAAAACAATCTTTATACCTTTAAAAAACTAATACCTATTTATTGAAACGGTGGCTTGTGAAAGCCGCCGTTTTTTCTGCATTTATTAAAAAATACGA
>JAZLEX010000082.1:0-4685 GCA_045615485.1 Prevotella sp. | reverse complement strand
TCATTACCCTTTCAAAATTTGTTAGTCCGTCTTTAATCATTGCATCAACACCATTTGATGTCAGGGTGGCACCTGTAATGCCATCAACAGTGTTTTCTGGTTTCAATTCTCCATTGCTGCCTTTTTTTACGACAGAAATGGCTATGTCGTTAGTGCCTTCAGCAAAAATCTTTTTCCCATTGAATTGAGTCTGAAACTTTTCTTCAGTAATCAATGCTCCCAATCCGGCAGTTTCACTCTCGTGTTGGAAATCGGAGCCGAAGATGGTTATTTTGTCATCATCAATGGCAATATAGCCAGAAATAGGTCCCCACAGACCTTGTCCCTTGACTGGAACAAGATATTTAGTCTGTCCGTCAACCTGAAATTCATCATAACTGACATTATCAGCATCAATGTGTCTGATAAAAGCTTGTTTGTAGATTTGCTCCACATCCGACTTGTTGAGTCCACGCATATTCAATGCATTAAGCTTATGAATCTTAGTGTCAAGTTCCACATTCTTGTCCTGCATAGGCTTCAGTGCTTGATAGACAAAAGCCAGCAGAAAAGCAACTACCGCCACGAGTATGGCAGAGTATATGATTGTGTAAGTATTTGAATTTGTATTTATCTTCATAATTTCATTCTTTTTGCACGTTTTGAAATATTTTTAGCCACCACACAATGGTCAATGAGTGGAGCAAACACATTCATGAGCAGTATGGCAAGCATCATGCCTTCAGGGTAGCCAGGATTTAATACACGGATAAGTATCGCAACGGCACCTATCAAAAATCCGTAAATATATTGTCCAGTATGTGTCCGTGCACTTGTAACAGGGTCGGTAGCCATGAATACTGCTCCGAAGCAAAATCCACCGAGAATCAGATGCTGATACCAAGGAGTATTGGCAGCAACATTATCTTGCAGACCGATAGAATTGAAAAGCAGAGCAATCAGAATACCTCCTACAAACACACTTCCCATAGTACGCCAAGAAGCAATACCTGTTCCTAACAGAATCAATGCACCGATAGCAATTGCAATCACACTCGTCTCGCCGACACAACCTGGAATAAAGCCGATGATTGAATCCATTATTGTTGCAGTCGGCAACTGGTCTTGCGCAATCTGTCCGAGTGGAGTTGCTTGAGTAATCACGTCAGGAGTATTGTTGCCAAGTCCAAAAATGGTTTCATTGGCAATCCAAACATCACCACCTCCTGTCATCTTAGTAGGGTAGGAGAAAAACAGGAAAGCACGTGCAACGAGAGCAACATTTAAAATATTCATGCCCGTACCTCCAAATATCTCTTTTGCAAATATAACTGCAAAAGCAACAGCCAGTGCAAGCATCCAAAGTGGTATGTTTACAGGCAAAATCATAGGAATGAGAATTCCCGACACAAGAAAGCCTTCTTGTATCTCTTCACCTTTCCACTGTGCTACAATGAACTCTATGCCCAATCCCACAATATAGCTTACAAGTATTTTCGGCAAAACAGCAAGGAAGCCAAATAAAAAGATTTCAAGGAAAGAAGCTTCTGCCAATGCACCAGCAGCAAGGTAGTTTTGGTAACCAATATTGTACATTCCAAACAACAATGCTGGCATTAGAGCTATCACCACCATTGACATGATGCGCTTCGAATCTATCCCAGAATGAATATTTGTGCCGCAATGGGCAGTCTCACGTGGTACAAAAAGAAATGTCTCAAAACCATCGAATACACTGCGGAATGCATGCAGCTTGCCGCCTTCTTCGAAATTTGGTTTTACCTTATCCAAATAATCTCTCAATATCTTCATTATGCGTTCTCCTTTCTCAGCATATCAAGTCCTTCACGGACAATACGCTGTAATTCAAGTTTTGAGGAATCAACATATTCTGCCAATGCAAAATCTTCAGGAGCAACTTCGTAAATGCCTAATTGCTCCATCTTGTCAATGTCGCCTGTAATAATAGCTTTTATCAGGAATTCTCCATAAATGTCCATTGGTAGGACTTTGTCGTATTCACCACTCATAATCATGTGGCGTTTGCCACCTTTTATTCTGGCATCAACAGGTTTACGGTTGCGGAAACACATTGGCATTATCCATCCAAGCATTTCTGCGTTGTCGCTGCCTTCAGGAATGACGGTTATTTCATAAGAATGTGCACCGATAAAATCTTCCAAAGATGATTTCTTTCCTGTAAGGATGTTGCCGTTGATTATGCGCAATTCATTGTCTTGTGCTTTTGAAATGTTAATCTTTTCATTGAGCAATGTCTTAATCTGCTGGCCAATTACGACATCCTTATAGCATGGATTTTTCACCTCGCTACCGCATATTGCAACTTTTTTACGAAAATCCACACAACCTGTGTTTATCAATCTGCCAATGAAGACTACGACTTCTGGTTCAACAGTCCAGACAATATCACCTTTGTTGATAGGCTGAATGTGGTTTATCTGCACATTGACATTTCCAGTAGGACATTTTCCTTCGAATCGTGTCACCGTCACATTTTCTATAGTGTGGTTGCGCATTTCTGCACAATCCATCTTTGCCCCCTTTTTAATATTTAAGAAAACAGGTGCAATTCTTTTTAGGGTTTCAATGCCCGTCTGGAAATCTTTCAAGTCGTCAGCAATGCAAAAATCAACATCAGCACTTAATGGCATATCCCTGAATGCAGAAATGAAAATCGATTTCGGCATATCGACATCATTGGCAGAGATGGCATACGGCATTTGGGTAATATACCCCAACAATCCTTTGTTTGCCAGATATTCAACCACCTCGTTATTCGAAGAATCAGGAGATAGGAGTTGAGCCATCGGCTTTGCCACATCGCTCATCGAAGAATCAGAAATAGGGGGTTGTCCATTGTCCATAGCGTCAGCCACTACTTTGACGCATAATACTTTTCTCCTCTCGCCACGTACGATTTCTTTTACCGTTCCAGCAACTGGTGATACAAATTTCACGTTTGGGTATTGCTTATTGATGAACAAAGCATCGCCAGTTTGAACCTTATCGCCCTCCTTGACAACAACTTTTGGCTTGACTCCAACAAAATCGTCAGGGCACAGACCATAAATCATAGGATTTTCCGAAGCAGAGGTTGGCTCAAGAATAGTTTCAGCCTTGCCTTCAATCTTCAGGTCAATACCTTTTCTTATCTTTATAAAATGTTCCATTTTTTGAATTTGTATATGAATACAAGTTTTGAAAAATCAATTCTCATTGCAAAGGTAATAAAAAAGGTTAGAGGTTAGAGGTTAGAGGTTAGAGTTTTTTTTGATTTTTTATTAAAAAATATTAATTATCAATTGTCAATTATCAATTATCAATTAAAAAACAAGTTTTTTCTTATCTTTGCAGCCGCAATTGGTTCGCGTATGCGATGAAAAGGGAATAAGGTGTGAATCCTTAACTGTCCCGCAGCTGTAAGTAGCATTATCTGCAAACAAAAGTCACTGATATTGTCGGGAAGACGTTTGCAGGAGATTACAAAGTCAGAAGACCTGCCGTTGCATCAGACTGACATTCTTTTCTGGGGTTAAGAGGATGGATATATAATTTATTGATTTACGGATGTACAGATTGACTGGTATGCGGTTGTCGTTATCGTTTTCGTTACTTATGCCCTTGTGCTTTTTTGTAGAGCTGAAAGCACAGGTTCTTACCGATTCCATCGGTGAGGTTGTAGTTGTTGGGCAGACTAACGAGAAAACCACTTCAGCCTCTCCACAATTTGGTATTAGCAGTACTGATATACAGAAATTAGGTATTTTCGACATTGCTGATGCATTACACCATCTGCCAGGAATAGCGTTACGTGATTACGGTGGGGCAGGTGGTATGAAGACCGTAGCTGTTCGGGGATTCGGTGCTCAGCACACAGGAGTCAGTTACGATGGCATAATGTTGAGCGACTGCCAGACGGGTCAAATCGATCTGCAACGTTACTCGTTGGATAATCTGCAAAACATCAGATTACAGGTTGGTGATAATGATAATATTTTCATGCCGGCACGAAATATCAGCAGTGCAGCAACAATTATGATAGAGACCACAAATGATAGGCACTTCGACAAGGCTCAGTACAGACGCTTAGCTGTAAAATGTACTGTTGGCAGTTGGGGCTTTGTCAATCCTATGTTAAGTTTTGGCGATTACGTATGTAATAAGGTGTATATTGGTGGCAATGCAGATTTTATTCATGCCGACAACAACTATCCTTTTACTTTGGTCAATGTCACCAAAGTTACACGTGAGAATCGGACTAATTCGCAGATGAATCAAGGTCATGCGGAATTAAATGTCAAAGTAGATGGCAAACATTCTGTGCTGACAGGAAAAATCTATTATTACGATAATAACCGAGAACTTCCAGGAGTTGTGCATTATTATACCAATCTGAATGATGAAACATTGCGTGAACGCAATCTTTTCACGCAGTTGCAATATAAAAATGCTTTCTCCGATAAATTTTCTCTTTTGCTGAATGGAAAATGGAATTGGGCTTCAAGCAATTACCATAATGGTATGCCAAATGGAGGCATACAGTCTGCCGAATATTTTCAGCGTGAGTATTATGGAAGTGCGGCATTTCTTTATGTGCCAGCACAACATGTAGCATTAGATTATTCCGTGGATTATTTCGTGAACAATATCAATTCGCAATCATTCCCTGCCAACAGTCATTTGCG
>JAZLEX010000081.1:0-3124 GCA_045615485.1 Prevotella sp. | reverse complement strand
CTTGTCTTTGGCTATATATAGAGCTGTCTTGTAGCATGAAGCAAGCAATTCAGCAGCCTTCTGCTTACGATAGTAGTAATAAACAGGTCCTACAGTATGAATCACATACTTGCAAGGCAATTTATATGCACCAGTTATCTTGCTCTGACCCGTCTCACAACCATTCAAAGTCATGCACTCCTTTAGCAGATCCGTGCCTGCAGCACGATGGATAGCACCATCCACTCCGCCACCGCCCAATAGTGAACGATTGGCAGCATTCACAATTGCATCGACCTCCAATTTGGTTATATCACCAACGACTATTTTTATGCTACTCATGATTATTTGATAATTTTTATGACTTCATCATTATTTTGCGCCTTCACATAGCATAAACCTAAATCGGTCATTAGACTATTGCGCTAATGACCGATTTGGGTTTTCTCAAAGAAGTATTCGACTATTTAATACCTAATTTGGCTTTTACTTGTGCAGTGACATCAGTGCTCAGTGTTGAACTGATGTAAGGACAAGCACCTGCCTGCATGATGTAAACGAAACCACCTGTATCGCCTACTGCTTTTATTGCCTCTAACAACTTGGTCTGAATAGGTTGCATTTTTTCTTCCTGAGCTTTTGCCATTGCAGCCTGATTGTCCTGATAGCTCTGCTGAATGCGCTGATAAAGTTCCTGAAGTTCCTGCTGGCGGCGCTGCTTTACATTCTCTACCAATGTTGCTTCTTCTTTTTCGTATGCTTCAGATTTTTTCTTGAATTCGTCTTGCATACTTTGCAGGTCGGCTTCGTACTGTTTTGCCAGATTCTCAAGATCTGTCTGAGCTGTTTTCATTTCAGGCATTGCTGCTAACACTTCCTGATAGTTTACATGACCGAATTTCTGAGCAAAAAGACTCATTGGTGCACAAATAAGTGCTACTAAAATTAATTTCTTCATAATTGTGAGTTTTTGATTTGATGATATTTGTTTTGAATTATGGTTTTCTCTACCTAATTTCCTTTATTGCACTGCAAATCCCATTTTGCGCAACACTTCATTGCTGATGTCCGCTTTTGGTGATGCAAAGATTATTCCTGAATCGGAAGAGCGGTCGAGTACGAGTGAATAGCCATGCTGATTCGACAATTCTTTTACGGCGTTATAAATTTCGTCTTGAATAGGAGTCATCAATGCTTCGCGCTTTTTAAATAGTTCGCCTTCCGGACCGAAATATTTTCGTTTAAGTTCGCTGGCAGATTTTTCTTTTTCCATGATTTCATCCTGCTTTTTCTTTTTCTGTTCTTGTGAAAGAAATACAGATTCGTTTTGATAATTCTTATATAAGGTCTGAGCCTCTGTATTAAGAGCATCAACTTCAGCCTGCCATTTTTTGCTAATTTGATTTAATTGCTCATTGGCTCTTTCATACGCAGGAATATTTTTCAAAATATATTCCATATCGACTAATGCAAACTTCTGTGCAGATGCATTGCAAACCACTGCAAAGAAGGTGATTACAATTAATAAAAATTTTTTCATAATTATTGAATACGTTATTTATCTTAAAATTCTTGACCAAGGATGAAATGGAAATGACTGCCACCAGAACTGTTGCTCTGATAAACCTTGTCGAATCCGTATGCCCAATCAATACCCATCAGACCAACCATAGGAAGGAAGATTCTCACACCAACACCTGCACTGCGCTTCATGTCGAATGGATTGAAGTCGCGTGTTTCTGTCCACGCATTACCTCCTTCAAGAAATCCCAATCCATAAATAGTAGTGTTGCCCAACAGGAATGGGTAGCGGAGTTCGAGTGTAAAGCGGTCGTAAGCATAACCTGTATATCCAGATGGTGTGAGTGAGCCATTGTCGTAACCACGCAAGCCGATAGTTTCTTCTGCATAACTGGTGGAATATCCGCTCATGCCGTCACCACCGACATAGAATGTTTCAAATGGTGATTTCTTGTTTTTGTTGTATGCTCCAAGAAGACCTATTTCTGCACGTGTCATCAGCACAAAGCATTTCTGTCCACTTGTAAGTGCTGTGAAGGTGCGTGATCTGAATTTCCATTTGTGGTATTCTATCCAACGGTATTTCTCCTGCATCTCTTCCTGATAATGGGCACTGGAATAGTCCTGTGCTAAGTTGGCATAATCCTTTCCATCCCATTTTGACCAAGGAGGAGTCAAGGTTGCTGACAAAGAAAATTCAGAACCACGACGAGGGAACAACTGATTATCGGTTGAAGTTCTGCTCAATGACAACGTGAGGTTTATGTTGTTGCAATTACCCGTCTGAATCATGAAGTACTGCCAGTTTTTCAGCATATACCGCTGATAAGACAATGTGGCTGATAGCTGGAAGAAGTCGTCAGGCCAACGCAATCGTTTACCCCAACCTAATGAGAGACCAATCAGTTTGATAAACTTGTCTGGGTCGTAATAATTGGTATAATTGTTGTAGGCACTGCTTCCGTAGCCATACATATAACTATAATAATTGTTGTAGTAGGCAGAGTTGTAATAAGTGCTTGAGATATCGGTCTGCTTTGAGAAATAGGCACCTACAGAAAGCATATTTGGACGCTTTCCACCGAACCAAGGGTCAGTGTATGATATGCTATAACTCTGATAATAAGAACCATTAGTTTGTGCACTCAATGCCAACTGTTCGCCATCGCCAATTGGCATAATACCGCGGTGAGCCTTATTTTTTCCAAACAGGTTGCGCATTGAGAAGTTGTTGAGTTTGAGGCTGATTCGTCCGATGACACCAGTTTGTCCCCAGCCTAAAGAAAACTCTATCTGGTCGTTGCTCTTGCTGACAAGATTCCAGTCAATATCAACTGTACCGCTTTCAGGATCGGGTTTGACATCAGGCATACAATTTTCAGGATCGAAATGTCCCATTGACGCTAATTCTCGTGCTGTACGCTCCAGAGCATCTTTTGAGAACAAATCGCCAGGTTTGGTGTGCATTTCACGACGGACAACGTTTTCATACAACTTGTCGTTACCCAAAATACGTACACGATTGATATGAGCCTGAGGACCTTCCTGTATTCTCATTTCAAGGTCGATGGAATCGCCATCAATATTTATTTCGGTAGGAATACATTGAAAAAATACGTAGCCA
>JAZLEX010000080.1:0-2355 GCA_045615485.1 Prevotella sp. | reverse complement strand
ATTAATCCAGCTTATTTTATAGATGGAAAGATCGTCATCCCACATGGTGGAAGACTGAAAAATCCTGTTGTCGCACAGGTATCAAGAGCTAAGTCTGATTTTGAGGGTTTTTGTTCCCATCTGCTCAATATCCTTGCTGTCAGTCATGGCAAGGTAGAGGGGATGAGTGCAGAATGGATCAAGATGGTACTCTACTTGGATGAAATAGGTAAGATAGAGAGAGTTGATGGTCATTTGACGTATGATGCCATCCGTAAAGCTGTCAAGAAAGAAACTGGTCTTGCTAAACTGCAAAAGGCTGCATATTACAAGGATGGCCCTACTTTCTATGATTATGTAAAGGCTTATTGTCAGGAGAAGCAGTTGTGTGAGAGAAGAATCATGGACTATAAGATTCTTTGCAGGATCATTGCCAGATTTGAGTCTTTCCAGAGATTGGTTGAAGGACGCAGAGGATTTACTTTTGACGTGGACCGGCTGAACCCCGATGACATCCGTGATCTGAAGGAATACATGCGTAACGAAGGTAATCTCTACAACCGCTTCTCTGGACAGTTCCAACGAATCATTAAGGAGGCAGATGCCAAAGTGCCGTATATATACAATCCAGCATTGGAAAAAGGTATACTTTGAAGGTCCCGATTTTATGGAGCAGACTTTTTATTGTCGCTATTATTAACAATAAATTGGTAGATTTGCTTTTAAAAGCTCTGTTTTAGTGAAAAAATCACGAAATTATCGTCAAGAATTTGTGAAATCAAAATTCTTTCGCTATCTTTGCACCACAAAAACTAAAAGAATATGATTGTAGAATTCTGTGTAAGCAACTTCTTTTCGATTCGTTCTGAACAGAAGATATCGTTTGAAGCAAGTTCGGATAGTCAGCTTGAAGATGAGTATGTAGTGGAAATTAAACCAGGTGTTCGGCTTCTGAAGTTAGGTATTGTTTATGGTGCCAATGCTTCAGGTAAGTCGAACATGTTGCGTGCTTTGGATTTTTTCCGTCAGATCATGACCGAAATTCCTGCTGACAAAACGACGGAGATTGGTGCAGTTCCTTTCCTGCTTGATGAAGAGAGTCGGAATGCACATACCCGTATGTCGATGACCTTTTATCTGGAAGATGAACGCTATGTGCTTAGTGTGGATCTGGACAAGCAACGTATTTATCAAGAATCACTTGCTGTGTATGCCAGCAAAACTCCGACCACACTATATAAAAGAAGTTATAACGCACAGTCGGACATGGCAGAGGTGTCGTTCAGCCAAAAGTCGGGAATTGCGAAGAAAAGCCAAAACATCATCGTGGGCAATACTATCAACAATAGCACCGTGATTGCTGCATTTGGTAAGTCGAATGTAGAATCAAGTCGCCTAAATCGGGTGTATGACTATTTTTCAAATAGATATAGTGAAATGGTCACACCTGCCGTATCGTTGACGGAGCTGGTCAAAGCAGCTATGCGCAGCGATGAGAATCTGGAGCAGAAACGTTTCTTGTTGAAGATGCTTCGTGTATCGGATTTCAATATTGTGGATATTCGCTTGCATGAGTTGGGTAATGCTTCTGCTGAGATTGATTTCCAGCACAAGACAGATGCTGGTCAATATGAATTGCCAGAAGCCTTAGAGTCGAATGGAACTATGCGATTCCTTGGTATGTCGGTATTGCTGCATCGGTTGTTGGTGGGAAATTGTTTTTTACAGATTGATGAGGCAGAGACAAGCCTTCATTATGAGTTGTTGTCTTATTTCGTCAAACTGTTCCTAGCCAATAGCGATGATCATTCTCAGATGCTCTTTACCACACATGACATAAATTTGCTCAATGAGGAGTTCCTTCGACGTGATGCCATTTGGTTTACAGATAAGAACGACTTGGGCGAAACCACATTGAAGCGACTCAATCAGATGGGCTTGCACAAGACACTCTCACCTTATAATGCCTATCGTCAAGGCAAACTTGTGCGATTACCATTCCTCGGCAGTATTTACCTCGACCAAAACGATTGATGCTATGGCAAAAACAAGTATTGCAATCATTGGTGAGGGTGAAACGGAATGGTTTTATTTTGATGCCCTTCGTCGAGCCCGTCGTTTCCCGTTTAAGGTCGCTCCTGACTTCCCTCAACATGCAGATATGCCCCATATGTTGAAGCTGGCTGAGAGATACCTGTCAGAAGGCTACGACTATGTAGTCTGTCTAGTAGATATGGATCGCCTTAATCAAAACCCGATAGAGATGCAGACTTATCAACGACTGAAACAGAGATATGGTAAGCATGTGCTCTTTATTGAGACTGGACCTTGTACGGAATTCTGGTTCCTGCTTCACTTTATCCCAGCTCCTGCTAT